>JAKLLM010000110.1 GCA_023150125.1 Zoogloea sp. | reverse complement strand
TCACGGTGTTGCCACGCACTACCTCCCGAACTATCTGGGCTGGCGCCGGGCACTCGACACGCGCCGACTTGATACGCCCGACAAGATGCTCCTCGCCGCTATCGGAGTGTTTCCACAGGCAACGGTGACATAGCCAAAAATTTCGAGCGGGTCAGATTGATTACCGCCTGGGCTTCTATAGCAATAGGCGTGCCCGCAATGAGATTTCACATAAAAATCATTAACTTAACTTGTATAAAAAGTGTTTCTTATTCGATATGTAAAATATTCCGACAAGGAAGCGTAAAGTTTTGTGTGCGATTGTCGTAGCCAACTTATGTCAAAAAATTCCGGCACAAATTGATTTTGTTTTTATTGTTGTTGCCAAAGTTTTTAATTAAAAGGGTATATTTCGCTTTAGGCATGAAAGACTCTGTGATTTTGTTGTTTTTGGAGTGGCGCCAACGATGAGTATGAATTCTCCAGCAGACGGAGTTGCCGGCGAGCGACGCAAGCGCCAGCGGTTCGTGGCCCGGCGATGGGGGAACGTCTGCTTCTGGGTGGTGATCGATGGCGAGCGCCTGCCGGTCAATGATCTGTCCCTCGAGGGCTTCTCGGTGCCCTTCGGCGCGCCCCTGATCGAGCCACGCCAGCTTTCCTTCGAGCTTAGCCTGGATGGCATTCCGGAGCGGATCTTCGGGGTGGCCGAAACCATGAACTTCGTCGTCGGAGAGGGTGGTGGCCAGCTCGGCTGCCGTTTCCTGTCCTTCGAGGGCGAGGGGGCCATCCGCCTGCACGACTGGCTTACCGTCCATGTGATCGCCACCGCCACGGTGCGCATTTCCGAGCGCGAGGCCGCCGAGATCGTCTCGGGGCCGTCCCTGATCTGAAGGGCTTGCCCGAGCGCCCGCCCCGGGCACCTCAGATAATTTCTCAGGTGCTTGAAAGATATGGTAAATTTCGAAAGAGCTTCGCCGGCCACGAGCCGGCGTTTTCCGTTTGTGCCTAGTCTTGCCGTTCCGCCAGTCGGAGCTTGAGGAATTCCTGTCGTGCTCATCGCCAACAACATCACCATGCAGTTCGGGGCCAAGCCCCTTTTCGAGAACGTCTCCGTCAAGTTTGGCGAAGGCAACCGCTACGGCCTGATCGGCGCCAACGGGGCCGGCAAGTCCACCTTCATGAAGATCCTGGCCGGGGTGCTTGAGCCCAGCGCCGGCAACGTGGCCATCGACAGCGGCGAGCGGATGGCCTTCCTGAAGCAGGACCAGTTTGCGTACGAAGATGTCCGCGTGCTCGACGTGGTGATGCAGGGCCATGCCGAGATGTGGGCCTGCATGCAGGAGAAGGACGCCATCTACGCCAACCCGGAGGCGACCGAGGACGACTACATGAAGGCCGCCGAGCTCGAGGGCCACTTCGCCGAGTACGACGGGTACACCGCCGAGGCGCGTGCCGGCGAGCTGCTGCACGGCGTCGGCATCCCCACCGAGCAGCACAACGGCCCGATGCGCGAAGTCGCTCCCGGCTGGAAGCTGCGCGTGCTGCTGGCCCAGGCGCTGTTTGCCAACCCGGACATCCTGCTGCTCGACGAACCCACCAACAACCTCGACATCAACACCATCCGCTGGCTGGAGAACGTGCTCAACGAGCGCAACTCCACGATGATCATCATCTCCCACGACCGCCACTTCCTGAACCAGGTGTGCACCCACATGGCCGACCTCGACTACGGTCGCATCCAGGTGTGGCCGGGAACGTGGGACGACTACATCGAGGCATCGACCCAGGCCCGCGAGCGCCAGGCGGCGGCCAACCAGAAGGCCAAGGAGAAGGTCCAGGAGCTGCAGGAGTTCGTGCGCCGCTTCAGCGCCAACAAGTCCAAGGCCCGCCAGGCCACCAGCCGCGCCAAGCAGATCGAGAAGATCAAGATCGACGAGTTCAAGCCCTCCAGCCGCCAGTATCCGTGGATCCGCTTCGAGTACGACGAGAAGGAAAAGCTGCACCGCCAGGCCGTCGAGATCGAGAACCTCACCTTCGGCTACGATCCGGCCAACCCGATCATCAAGAACTTCAGCTTCACCGCCGACGCCAACGACCGCATCGCCATCATCGGCGAGAACGGCATCGGCAAGTCCACCCTGCTCAAGCTGCTGGTCGGCACCGGCCTGCACGGGCTGGCGCCCCAGTTCGGCAGCATCAAGTGGGCCGAGAAGGCCAAGCTCGGCTACTACGCCCAGGACCACGCCGAAGACTTCGCCGGCGGCGAGAACCTCACCGACTGGATCAGTGGCTACGTGCGCGAAGGCGGCTACGAGGGCGACGACGCCGAGACCCTGATCCGCGGCACGCTGGGCCGGCTGCTGTTCAAGGGCGACGACGTGAAGAAGTCGGTCAAGGTGATCTCGGGCGGCGAGCAGGGCCGCATGCTGTTCGGCAAGCTGATGCTCCAGCGCAAGAACGTGCTGCTCCTCGACGAGCCGACCAACCACATGGACATGGAATCCATCGAGTCCCTCAACTCGGGCCTCGCCGATTTCACCGGCACGCTGTTCTTCGTGTCCCACGACCGCGCCTTCGTGTCGTCGATCGCCACCCGCATCCTCGAGATCCGCGGCCCGGGCGACATCGTCGACTACCGCGGCACCTACGAGGAATACCTCGCCAGCCAGGGCATCGAATAATCCCCTGCGGAATCAGGCTGCCGGACGCCCCGGTGGCCTGACCCGGATCGTGGGCGCCGGTGCCTGACAGGGCTCGGCGCCCTTATTCATCAAACACCCCGGCGAGCCATTGCTGTGCAGCCTCTAGCTCGGCGACCCTGTCCCGTACCTGGTGGGCATCGCATTCCGGCTGCCGCAGCAACTCATCCAGCGCCTTGGCGGTTTCGAACATGGCGGTGAGGCCGAGATTGCCCGCCGCACCCTTCAGGGCGTGCACGGCATGTCCGGCCCCTGCGTGGTCGCCGGCCGCCAGGCTGGCCTTGATCGAGGCAATCCGCTCCCCATTGCTCAGGCAGAGTTTGCGCATCAGTTCGATGTACTTGCCCTTTTGGTTGCGCAGCATGCCGAGCCCGCGTGCCAGATCGACACCGGGGGTTTCCGCGAGGCGTGTCAGGATCAGCTCGGGGCTGGCGGGCTGGGCGGCGGGGGGCGTCGAGCCGGGGGCGCCCTCCGGCTTCGCATCCCGGTTTTCGGGCAGCCACCTGAGCAGCGTCGCATACAGCACATCCGGCTCGACCGGCTTGGAGATGAAGTCGTTCATGCCCGCATTCAGGCAGGCGTTGCGGTCTTCGTCGAAGGCGTTGGCCGTCATCGCCAGGATCGGGATGTCCTGATATCCCGGCAGCGCCCGAATGCTGCGGCTGGCTTGCAGCCCGTCCATCTCCGGCATCTGCATGTCCATCAGGATCAGCTCGTAGCGGCTGGTGCTGGCCTTCTCGACGGCAACGCGTCCGTTTTCGGCCACGTCGACCCACAGATGCACGGCATGCAACAGCTCCTGCGCGACCTCGACATTGACCAGGTTGTCCTCGGCGAGCAGTACATGCGCGCCTTCGTGCCGGAGGCGCAAGTCGCTTTCGGCACACGAAGGCGGCCTTTCACTTGCCGGCATCACGCCGTGGCCGCGTTGCAGCCAGGCGGTGAACCAGAACGTGCTGCCCTGGCCCACGGTGCTTTCGCAGCCGGCCTCGCCGCCCATCAGCTCTGCCACACGCTTGCTGATGGCGAGCCCAAGGCCCGTGCCGCCGTACTTGCGCGTGGTGCTGCCGTCGGCCTGCTCGAATTCGTGGAACAGCTTGTCGATGTGTTCGGGGGCGATGCCGATGCCCGTGTCTTCGACCGAGAAACGTACTTTCAGGCGGTCGGCGTCTTCTTCGAGCAAGTCGGCCTTCAGGGCGATTTGGCCGTGCTGGGTGAATTTGACGGCATTGCCGGCAAAGTTCAGCAAGGCCTGGCGGATGCGCAGCAGGTCGCCGCGCAACCACAGGGGGACGTGGTCGGTGTCCATCGACACCGTCAGCCCCTTGGCGCGCGCCGACTCGCCGATGATGGAGGCCGTATGGTCGAGCACCTGATCCAGGGCGAAGTCGGTCATTTCCAGTGACAGCTTGCCCGCCTCGATCTTGGACAGGTCGAGGATGTCGTTGATGAGCGACAGCAGGTGCTTGCCGGAAGCATCGATCTTGGCCAGTCGCACCGCCTGCTGCGGGGTTACGTGATCCTTGCGCAGCAGATGTACCAGGCCGGTGATGGCGTTGAGCGGGGTGCGGATCTCGTGGCTCATGTTGGCCAGAAACGCGCTTTTTGCGTGGTTCGCACCTTCCGCCTGCTCCTTCGCGAGATAGAGCTCGGCGGTGCGCTGCTCGACACGTCTGTTGAGCTGCGCATTCAGTTCTTCAAGCTGCGCGGCGCTCTCCTCGGCGCGGCCGACGGCCCTGGCCAGGGACTCCTCCCGTTCGCGGAGCAGGTTCTCGCGCCGTCTGGAGGCGATGATCAGTGAATTGAACTCGGTCACCAGCTCCCCGATTTCGTCATCGCACACCACGGGGAGCGCCTCGGGGGCGGGGCTGCCGTTTTCTTCCAGTTTGATGAGGCGGTGGGTGGCCTTCACGACGGGGGAGAGCCGCCGCCGCAGCAAGTCGGCCGTGATGGCCCAGGTCAGCACGCAGGCCAGGATCGACAGCAGTATCGTCGCGAGCAGGACGTGGCGCTGCATGGCGTTCAGGGACGCGAAGACCCGGCTGGTGGGCTGGTTGACCACGATGAACCAGTCGGCGATCGGAATGCTTGCGCTGGCGGCGAGGTCCTCGATGCCCCGGGCATTGATCGTGACCCCGTAGCCCTCGAAGCCCTGCATGAAGCGGTCGAGCAGCTGATTGACCCCCGCGGTGGGGGCCGGCGTCAGGATCCGGCTCCTGTCGGTCGCGGTGACGCAGACCCTGTCGCGGCGTGAGATCACGATGAAGCCGCCGTCCGCGCCCACGCCTTGCTGGACTGTATGCTCGATGACGTTCGGCCGGCTGAGGTCGATCGCTCCGACGACGGCACCGATGACCCTGCCCGAGCCGTCCTTTATCGGCGCCGCGAGCCCGATGACGGGGCTGCTCACGACGCGCCCCATGGTCGGCTTGCCGATGCTGCACCGACCCTCCTTGAGGGCGGAAACGAGATAGTCCCGGTCGGCAAAGCTCGTTTCCAGCAGCTGCCGGGAAGGAGGGAAGGCCGCCAACGGGACGCCCTGCATGCCTGTTACAAAAACTGCGCCATTGAACAGCTCATGGAGCGCGGTCTGGCTGCCTATCCATTCGGCGAGTCGCCCCGGGTTCTGCAGCAGCGCGTCGGCAGCGATGCTCGCCGCGGCCGTCTCAAGCGCCGTTAATTGCCGGGTAATCGCGTCGTTGATCAATCCCGCCGCCAGATTGGCTGTCGCGAGTTGATGTTCGCCGATCAGCCGTTCTGCATTCTGGCGAGTGAGGTGGTAGCCGTAGAGAGACAGCGACCAGAGGATCACCAGGCAGATGGCCAGCGTTGAGAGTGACAACCTCACCTTGAGGGACTGCCAATGGAATGGCCATTTCCGCATCAAAACTTCTCCGGTTAGGCCTGAGCGCCCCAAAGGCCGTTTTTGACTATCTCTCCGGCGTAGCTGGCGTGGGCGGATTTCCGAACCATTCGTGAGGCAGATCAATTGGTTGGAAGTGCTGCGCGATACGCCCCCGGCATGCCCCGCAGGCCCATGCATCTTGCCTTCGGCGTCGTTCGTCGCTCCCCACGACCGAGCGCGACGCGCCATGCCGGCGCAGCGTGGTCTCGCGGCGACCGGGCGATGCCGTGCCGCCGCCCGAGGGCGCGTTGCGGGAGGCGGGTGTTAAGCTGCGCGCCTGCCTCTCTGGAGCTGTGCATGAAGCGTCGTGTGTCCCCCCTCGTCGCCGTGGTGGTGCTGACGATCGCCATCGGCCTGCTGGTCGACCGCTTTGGCGGCCCCTGGGGCCAGCCGCTGGTGAGCCTGTGGGCGTGGGGCGTGGGCGGGCTGCTCTGGTGGCGCGAGCGTGCCTGGCGTTCGCGGCTCGTGGCCTGTCTCCTAATCGCCACCGCCGGCGAGCTCGTGCTGTCGCTGGTGTGGGGGTTGTACGACTATCGGCTCGGCAACCTGCCGCTCTTCGTGCCGCCCGGGCACGTGCTGCTCTACTGGCTGGGCTTGCAGTGGGCCGACCGGCTGCCGGAGCGGCTGTTCGGCCTCACCCCGTGGCTGGCGCTGGCGGCGGTGAGCGCCCTTGCGCTGGCCGGCCTCGACTGGCTGGGGCCGCTGCTGCTGCTCGTCTTCCTGGCCTGCGTGCGCTGGGGGCCGGCGCCGCGGCTGTACGTGACGATGTTCCTGCTCTCGCTGGCGATGGAGTTGTGGGGCACGGCCCTCGGCAACTGGGCCTGGCGCAGCACCTTGCCCGGCCTCGGCTGGCCGGTGGCCAATCCGCCGCTGGCGGCCGGCGCGTTCTATTGCGTGCTGGACCTGTTGAGCGAGAAAAGCGCGCGCCTGCGCCGCCTGGCGACGGCAAACTGAGGGCCGGGCGGTAATCTTCCGCGGCCATGCGTGAAACGGTGTGTCGCCGTCGGGCGGGGTGCCCGTATCGGGCATTCCGGGGGGTATGCTGCGCGCAAGGCCATGAAGCTCAGCAAGCTCTCCCTTCTTTTCTCGGCAACCCTGTTGCTGATCGTCGGCATCAACGGGTCGATCTCGATACTCGTCCTCAACGCCTTCAACCGCGCCCAGGCCGAGCAGGACCACCGCCTCGAAGCCCTGCGCCACGTGGACGACCTGCGCCGCGAGATGGACACCCTCTCCGGGCTGGTGCGCAGCTACGTGGTCACCCGCGAGACCCGCTACCTCACCTATTACTACGCCATCCTGGCGATCCGCGAAGGCGACCAGCCGCCGGTGGCCGACGGCGAGCCAGCCACCTTCTGGAGCCGCGTGATCGCCGGCACGACGCCCTACGACCCGCGCAGCGAACGCCCGCGGGAGTCGGTCTGGGCGCGCATGCGGGCCCTCGGTTTCGAGGACGCCGAGCTGGCCGCCCTCGAGCGCGTGCGCCTCGAGGCCGAGGCCATCAAGGCCCTCGAGCAGGTCGCCTTTGCGGCCACCCAGGGCCTCTACGACCCGGTGGCGCGCTCCTTCGTCGCCGCCGGCAAGCCCGACCCGGAGATGGCGGTCCGCCTGGTCCACGGCCACGCGTACAGCGAGCAGCGGGCCCGCAGCGCGATCGCCATCGCGGCCCTCAAGGAACAGGTCGACCGGCGCACCGGCAACCAGGTCACCGAGGCCCGCCACCGGCTGCGCAACTGGATCGTCGCCGCCATCATCGGCATGACCGCCACCGTGCTGCTGGCCCTGCGCGGGGTGCGCAGCGTGCGCCAGAAGGTGCTGCGCCCCATCGAGGACATGTGCGCCGTCACCGACCAGCTGGCCCGCGGCCAGTACGACGTGCGCCTCACCGGCGAGGACGAGGTGCAGGAGATCCAGACCCTGCGCACCACCTTCAACAGCATGGCCGATGCCATCGAGCGGGACATCGACGAGCGCGAGAACATCGGCCGTGAGCTGCAGGAAGCCCGCGCCCGCGCCGAGGCCGCCACCCAGGCCAAGTCGCTGTTCCTGGCCAACATGAGCCACGAGATCCGCACCCCGCTCAACGCGGTGATCGGCATGGCCGACCTCCTGCTGCGCAGCCGCCTGCCGCCGCGCCAGCGCGACTACGCCAGCAAGATCCGCATCTCCGGGCGGGCGCTCCTCGACACCCTCAACGACATCCTCGACTTCTCCAAGATCGAGGCCGGGCGGCTCGAACTCGAGCGCATCCCCTTCCGCCTCGAAGACCTGGTCGCCAACGCCTTCGTGCTGGTCGAGCGGGCCGCCCTCGAGAAGGGCGTCGAGCTCCTTTTCGAGTCGCGCCGGGACAGCGCCGAGCTGCTCGACAGCGGCTTCATCGGCGACCCGCTGCGGATCGCCCAGGTGCTCGGCAACCTGCTCTCCAACGCGGTCAAGTTCACCCCCGCCGGCCACGTCTCGCTGCGCATCGAGCGCCAGCCCGCCAGCGACGGGCGGCTGCGGGTCCGCTTCAGCGTCGAGGACACCGGGATCGGCCTGCGCCCCGACCAGATCGAGCACCTCTTCGACGACTTCGTGCAGGCCGACGGCGCCACCACCCGCCGCTACGGCGGCACCGGGCTGGGGCTGGCCATCGTGCGCCGGCTGGTCGAGGCGATGGAGGGGACGATCCGCGTCAGGAGCGCGCCGGGCCAGGGCAGCAGCTTCATCGTCGAGATCCCCCTGGCCCGCGACGCCGCGGCCCCGCGCGCCCCGGCCGAAGCCCTGCCGGCCCTGCGCGTGCTCGTCGCCGACGACTACCCCGAGGCGCGCCTGGCCCTCATCGACGTGCTCCAGCTGGCCGGCCTCGACGACGTGGAGGCGGTGAGCTGCGGCATCGAGCTCTTCGACTGCCTCGACGTGGCCCGGCGAGAAGGCCGCGCCTACGACCTGCTCTTCCTCGACTGGACCCTGCCCGACAGCAACGGTGGCGAGGTGCTGCGCCTGCTGGCCGCGCGGCCCGAGCTGGCGCCGCGCCACGTCGCCCTGATGGCGCTGCCGCGCACCCTCGACGAAGAGATGCCCGAAACCCACCCCTCGGTGCTGCATTTCTGCGAAAAGCCCCTGCTGCCCGGCGCGCTGCTGCGCCTCTGCGACGAGCTCCTCGGCCGCGCCCCCCTGCCGCCGGCCAAGGACGAGGTGGCCATCGGCGCCCTCGACGGCATGCGCGTGCTGCTGGTCGAGGACAACTCCACCAGCCGCGACGTGGCGGTGGCCCTGCTCGGCCGCTGGGGCGTCGAGGTCGACAGCGCCGCAGACGGCGCCGACGCCCTCGGCCAGCTGGCGGCCCTGCCGCCGGGCCACTACGACCTGGTCTTCATGGACCTGCAGATGCCCGGCATGGACGGCTACGAGGCCATCACCCGCATCCGCGCCCAACCGGCGCTGGCCGCGCTGCCGGTGTATGCCCTGTCGGCCCACAGCAGCCGCAGCGTGCTGGAGCGCTGCCGCGAGCTCGGCATGGACGGCTGCCTCGACAAGCCCTACGACCTCGCCGAGCTGTTCACGGTGCTGCGCCGGCATTACAAGGGCGCCAGCGCCCCGGCCACGATGCCCCAGCTGCCGGCCGGTGTCAGCACGCTGGCCGGGCTGGAGGGCATCCCCGGCCTCGACCCTGATTGCGCCATCAACGACACGGGCATCAGCCCGACCCTCTACCCGCGCCTCCTCGCCAAGTTCCGCGACCAGTTTGCCGACGGCCCCCAGGGCCTGCGTGCCGACGTGACGGCCCGGGCCTGGAGTGCGGTGGTTCCCTTCGCCCACACCCTCAAGGGCCGCGCCGGCCTGCTCGGGATGAGCGAGATCGCCGCCATCGCCGGGCGCCTCGAAGCCGCCGCCCGGGCCGGCGACACCGCCCGCGCCCAGCGCGCCCTGCAGGCCCTGGAGGCGGGCCTGCGCCCCATCGTCGAGGGGCTCGACCGGGTGCTGCCGCGGGGCGACGGCGGCGGGGCGACGCCGACGCCTTCCACCTGAATCTGCCGCCCTGGTGGGGCTGAGAGGCACCCGGCTGCGCTTGCCGGGCGGGCCTCTGTGCGTGCCGCGTACTGCGGGGCTGGCAGCGGGCGCCACGCCCTGCCAGGCGCACCGATAAGGTGATCTGTGCATTCTTTCGGTGCGAAAGGCCTAAGCTTGGTTCCCGTTAATTGCTTGAT
>JAKLLM010000109.1 GCA_023150125.1 Zoogloea sp. | reverse complement strand
TGATCGCCACCGGCGTCGTCACGCCCTTCTTCGTGCCGATGAAGGTCACGCTGCTGGTGGCCTTCGTGATCGCGCTGCCCTTCGTGCTGTACCAGGCGTGGTGCTTCATCGCGCCGGGCCTGTATGCCCACGAGAAGCGCCTGGGCCTGCCGCTGGTGGTGGGCAGCACGGTGCTGTTTCTGGCGGGCATGGCCTTCTGCTACTTCTTCGTGTTCGGCACGGTGTTCAAGTTCATCGCCCAGTTTGCGCCGAAGAGCATCACGCCGGCGCCGGACATCGAGCAGTACCTGGCCTTCGTGATGTCGATGTTCCTCGCCTTCGGCATCACCTTCGAGGTGCCGGTGATCGTGATCGTGCTGGTCAAGCTGGGCATCGTCGACGTGGCCAAGCTCAAGGAGGCGCGGCCCTACGTCATCGTCGGCGCCTTCGTCATCGCCGCGGTGGTCACGCCGCCGGACGTGGTGTCCCAGCTGATGCTGGCGGTGCCGATGTGCCTGCTCTACGAGCTGGGGATATTCCTGTCCCGCTTCGTCACCAGGACGCGGGTCGATGAGGTGGCGAGCAGCTGACCCGGAGGGCGCCGTGAGGCGCCCTCGTCGCATCCGGGATGCTTGTGACCAGGGCCGGTGCGCGGGGCTGGTGGATCAGTGGGTGCGCTTTTCGATGAGCTCGCGCAGCGCTGCCGGCAGCAGGGCGTTCAGCTGCTTGCGGAGTGTGGGCGCATGGCGTTGGCAGAGGACGCCCAGGCTGATGGTGGCCAGACCGATCAGGGTCAGCATGAACGGAAACTCCAGGCTGAAGAGATAGTCCCGGTAGGCAAGGTGGATCAGGCAGGTCGTGATGCCCAGCCCGCCAAACACCACGAAGACCGGGCGCAGAAGCAGGGCCCCGGCTGCGATCATGCCCAGATTGCTGGCCAGGTATCCGGCCTCCCTGATGCTTCTGTCCCAATACAGCCCCGCCAGCCCGACCCACAAGGCAAGGGTGCCGAACAGGTAGAACCAGAACGCGTAGTCCTTGTGCCCGCGGCGGCTTCGGACATCCACCGTCAGGGCCAGCCCGATGATCAGCAGCCCCTGGCCGCCGAGGCTCTGCCAGCCCAGATTCATGAACAGGCTCATGGCCCCGATCGCGAGGAGGCCGCCCGAGTAATAGAGGATGTGCGTGGGGCGAAGGCCCGGCGTGTCACGCTCACACGCAGTGAGCGATGCCCGCAGGGCGTCGGCCCGCTGTGGGTCGAGCAGCTTTCGAGCCGTGGCTTCGGCAAGCAGTCATTGGTCGATATCCATGATGTGCATGTGGCGCTGTGTTCTTGAACAGTCTGATGGTGGTGCATTCATGGCGTGTTGAACATGCTTTTGATGTACGCGAAAGGCGTTTTTCATCCGACCCGGAGGGGGCTCGACGGGGCTGGCGATCGGGCGACACGCCCGGGCTTGTCTTGACGCGGGCCGCTCGTAGTGGCGGCCAGGCGGGTGTCTGCTGGCGGTGGGTGATCCCTCGGGAAGGCAAGGCGGCGCGGTGGCCGGGGGGCAGGTGGCCGACGCACGCGTCAAAAAGTGCTCAAGCAACGGGTTGTGGCGTCCGTAATCGAACGTACTATACCGATCGAGATGCTCCATGCGCGCTTCGTGTCGCGGCGCGGGCTTCGTGCTCCGCCTGCTGGCGTTCCTGTTCTGCGCGGTCGCGCTCCTTGCCGCTTCGTCGGCCAGGGCCGACCTGCTTTCGGACGTCCGCCAGCGCGGGGTGATCCGGGTGGGCGTCGCGGTCGGGGTGCCGCTCTTCAGCTATCTCGATGCCCGCCAGGAGCTCGCGGGCTCCGACGTGGATACCGCGCGCCTGCTGGCCGGCGACCTGGGGGTCCGGCTCGAGATCGTCCGCCTCACCAATGCCGACCGGATCAAGGCGATCGAGGCGGGTACGGTGGATGTGGTGGTGTCGAGCCTGTCGATCACGCCCGAGCGGGAGCAGCAGGTCGGCTTCTCGATCCCCTATGCGCGGCTTTACGTCGTGCTGGCCGGGCGCCCGGTGCGGCGGGTCAACGGCTACGCCGACCTCGCCGGCCTGGAGGTGGGCGTGACCCGCAATACCGCCAGCGGGGCGCTGGTGGCCCGTTTTGCGCCGCGCGCCCGGCTCGTCGCCTTCGACAGCGACATGTTCCTGATCGAGGCCGCCGTGGCCGGCCGGCTCGACCTCTTCTCGACCCAGGGCGCCGTGCTCGACGCGGTCAATCGCCAGGCCGGCTACAAGATGTTCGAAGAGAAGTTCGTCCAGCACGAGTTCGACCTTGCCATCGCGATGCCCCGGCGCGAGAGGGCGCTGCGCAGCTGGATCAACGCCTGGGTCTTCGAGCAGCTGAGGAGCGGCCGCCTCAACGAGATCTATCGCCGCCACCATGGGCGCGACCTGCCCGCGGAGCTGCGGCCAGCGGCGAGTGGGCGCTGAAATGCGGAGCCTGTCGCGGCGGGTCTGGCTGCTTTCCACGTTCCTCGCGATCGTGCTGGCCCTGCCCGGCGAGCTGCGTGCCGACCTGCTCGGCGATATCCGCGGCCGTGGCGCGCTGCGGGTGGCGATTGCGGGTTCGGTGCCGCCCTACAATGCCTACCGGCCCGACGGCGCCGCCGAGGGCTCCGATGTGGATGTCGCCCGGGCGCTGGCCCGCGACCTGGGCGTCCGGCTCGAGATCGTGCGGATCACCAACTCCGAACGGGTGGCCGTCTTGCTCGCACGGCGTGCCGACGTGGTCATTTCGGCCCTCTCCATCACGCCCGAGCGCGAGCGGCTGATCGCCTTCTCGGTGCCCTACGCGAGCATCGGTGTTTTCATTGCCGCGCCACTGCCGCTGCAGCTGTCGTCCCTGCTCGACCTCAAGGGACGCCGGGTCGGGGTGCTGGCGGGGAGCTCCAATTTCGAGCACCTGCTGCGCCACGTACCGGAGGCCAGGCTGCGGCCCTACGCCGAACACGATCTGCTGGTGAGCGCCTATCTCGCGGGCGATTTCGAGATCATCTCGGCCACCGAGAGCGTGGTGGCCGATGTCAATGCCCGCCAGCCGCTGCGGCCCCTCGTCGAGCAGTTCCAGCAGAGCGAGTTCGACCTGGCGGTGGGCATGCCCAAGGGTGAGAAAGCGCTGCGGGACTGGATCAACGCGTGGATCGTGGCGCGCCTGCGCGACCAGTCCCTGGCCGCCATCCACCTCCGGCATCACCGGCGCGGCGCGCTGACGGTGCAGCGACCGGCGGCGGGACGCTGAGATGGTGCGGCTCACGCGGCGTCATGGCTTCTTCCGGTGGCTGCTGTCGGCGGCCCTGCGGTGGATGGCGGCTCCGCTTGCCGCCCTCGAGACGGTGGACGGCGTGCGCACCTTGCGCTCGGCCGACGTGCAGCAGACCGACTACCCCACCGTGCAGGCGGTGCACTTCATGAGCCAGAGCCTGCACCGGCAGTCGGGCGGCAAGCTGGCGATCCAGGTGTATTCCTCGGCCCTGCTGGGCGACGAAGCGGCCTTGCTGCAACTCACGCAGAGCGGCGAGCTCGACCTCAACCGGGTCAGCGTCCAGGCGCTGGAGGATCTCTTCCCGCTGATCCGGGTGTTGTCGCTGCCCTTCCTGTTCCGCGACGTTGACCACGTTAACCGGGTGCTCGACGGCCCCATCGGCGCCGAGCTGCTCGCGGCGATGAACCGCAAGGGGCTGGTGGCGCTGGCGTTCTTCGAGGCGGGCGGGCGTTCGATCAGCACGGTCAGCCAGCCCGTGGGGCGCCTGGAGGATCTGCAGGGGCTGCGCATTCGCGTGCAGCCCTCGGCGCTGGCCGTCGCCGTCTTCGAGGCCTGGGGCGCACGGCCGATCAAGCTGCCCTTCTCGCAGACCGGCAACGCCCTCGCCACGCGCCTGATCGACGCGTCCGAGAACAACCTGCTGGCCTACGCCAGCGCCGAGCATCACCGCCATGCGCCGCGCCTCACATTGACCCACCACACCTTCTCGCCGGAGGTGCTGGTCATGTCGCGGCGCAGCTGGGACGCGCTGTCGGGGGCCGAGCAGGCGATGCTGCGCCGCGCGGCCCGCGAGGCCCGGCCGATGATGCGCGACATGTGGCAGCAGCGCGAAGAGCGGGTCGAAGCGCTCCTCCGCCTGGCCGGGGTGAGCTTCGTCGAGCTCCCGCCGGCCGAGCGGGCGCGCTTCGAGGCCGCGCTGCGGCCGCTCCACGAGCGCTTCGTCGGGAGCCCCGAGCAACGCCGGCTGATCGCCAGAATCCGCGCCCTCCGATGAACACCCCGCAGCTCGCCCGCCTCCGCGCCCCCATCGACGCCTGGCTGCGCGCGACCTCGCTCGGGCGGCGCCTGACCCTGCTGTCGGTGCTCAGCGTTGCCGGCCTGGCGATGCTGCTGGCGCTCAATCTGCTGAGCAGCACGCTCAAGGACGCCTACTTCGACTCCATCGAGGCGCTCAATCTCCAGCAGCGCCAGCTGCAGCACTTCAAGACCGAGACGGCGCGCCTGCAGGCCTCGATCCGGCAGTACCTGGCGATGCCCGAAGAGTCCCTGGTGCGGCAGATCGACGGGGCCACCGAGCAGCTGTTCGCCGCGCTCGACACCGCCGAGAAGAGCCGTGGTGATTACGCCGACGAGCTCGCCTCGCTGCGCCAGTCGCTGCGGAGCTTTGTCGGCGGCTACCACGAGCTCAAGCGCATCAACCTGGAGATCGACCGCATCTACCACAGCGAGCTCCTCGAGTCGGGGCAGCAGTCGGCCCGCCTGCTCTCGCTGATGCTCAGCAGCAGCGCCGAGAACAAGGGCCAGACCCTGATCGGCCCGGCGTCCCGCTCGCTGATCGACGCCTTCGTGGATGCGCTGCTGAAGATGAATGCCTACTACGCCCGGCGGGAGGTCAATGTGAGCCTCGCCACGCGCACCTCCCTGGAGCGGGTGGCGCAGCTCTCGCCCCTCATCGAGCAGCTCACCCACAACGCGTTCGAGCGGGCCGTGCTGCGCGACCTGGGCGAGCGCACCCATCGCATGATCTCCGGGCTGGGCAGCCTGCAGCGGGCCTACGCCCGGCGGGGTGAGGTGATGGAGCGGCAGATCGAGGCCAGCCAGCACGACATCGCCCGGATCGCCTCGTCGCTGGACGAGCGCTATGGCGGCATCGAGGCCAGCCTGCGTGCCCGCTACACGTCACGGCTGGCGGTGGTCAATGCCCTGTCGGTGACGATTGGCGCGGTCGTCGTGGGCATCACGCTGTTGCTGGGGGTGCTCGTCGCGGCGTCGATCCGCGAGCCGCTGCGGGCGCTGCTGCGCACCGTAGAGGCCTTCTCGCGCGGGCGCTTCGACGAGCCCGTCCCCGACGTGGGCGACAACGAGCTCGGCCGGCTGGCCGGGGCGCTGCGGGAGTTCCGCCAGAGCGCCGGCCAGCGCGCCCTCGCCGAGCGGGCGCTGCGCGAGAGCGAGGCGCGGCTGCGCACCCTGTCGGACATGTCGAGCGACGTGTTCTGGGAGCTCGACGCCGACTTCCGCTACACGACCCTCTCCGGCCTCAGGGCCAGCGAGCTGCTCGCCCAGCGCGTGATCGTGTTCGGCGTGCGCCCGTGGGACAACCCGGCGATCACGGGCGAGCCACTCGAGTGGAGCCGGCTGCGGGCCGCCCTCGAAAGCCACCAGCCCTTCCGCGACCTCCAGTTCCAGATCCAGGTCTCGGACGGAGGCGCGATCCATCTCCAGGTCAGCGGCGACCCGGTGTTCGGGCCCGACGGCGACTTCTGCGGCTTCCGCGGGACCGGCAAGGACATCTCGAAGCAGAAGGCCGTCGAGGCCGAGATCCGCCGCCTCAACCAGTCCCTCGAGCAGCGCGTGGCCGAACGCACCACCGAGCTGCGGCAGACCAACGAGCGCCTGGCCCACGCGCTCGAGCACCTGGTGCACGCCGAAAAGCTCGCCTCCCTGGGCAACCTCGTCGCCGGCGTGGCCCACGAGCTGAACACCCCGCTGGGCAACACCCTGCTCACCGCCTCCCACCTGCGCACCCGTGTGCGCGAGCTGCACGACGTCTTCGCGACGGGCGCCATGCGGCGCTCCGAGCTGGCGTCCTTCATCGAGCTCTCGGGCGACGGGCTCGAGCTGATCGAGCGCAACCTCCACCGGGCGGCCGGCCTGCTGGCCAACTTCAAGCAGGTCGCCGTCGACCAGACCAGCGCCCAGCGGCGCCACTTCGACCTGTGCAAGACGGTGGATGAAGTCGTCGCGACCCTGATGCCGGGCCTGCGCAAGCGCAAGCTGCGGCTCGTGGTGGAGATCCCCGAGGGGCTGGAGCTGGACAGCTTCCCGGGGCCGCTGGAGCAGGTCATCGCCAACATCGTCACCAATGCCGCGGTGCATGCCTTCGGCCCGGACGAGGCGGGCGAGCTCACGATAGCGGCCCGCCCGCTTGAGCCCGGTGAGATCGAGCTGCGCATCCGCGACAACGGCCACGGCATTCCGCCGGAGATCCAGGGGCGGGTGTTCGACCCCTTCTTCACCACCCGCATGGGGCAGGGCGGCAGCGGGCTGGGGCTCTACATCGTTTACAACATCGTCACCAGCCTGCTGGGGGGCGGCATCGAGGTGCGCAGCACGCCCGAGGGCACCTGCTTCACGATGCGCTTTCCGGCCTGCGCGCCGGATGCCCCCCAGGGCCTGGCCAGCGTGCTGAGCGTCGTCCAGGCTCCGCCGCCCCCCGACCGCGCTTGACCCCGCGCCGATCGCAGGAGTACAAAAGCCAGGGGGCGCTCATATGGACCGCCCCGCGGTTCCGGCAAGCACGGGCCTTCACCCGGGGCAGCTCAGGATCATGAAGATCAATCCCTTCGCCTACCATCTGTGGCAGCGCTTCTGGGCCATCGCGTCGCCCTACTGGCGGGGCGAGGAGCGGCTCAAGGCCTGGGGGCTGCTGGCGCTGCTGGTGGTCCTGCTGCTGGGGCAGACGCGCTTCGCGGTGATGCTCAACGAGCAGACCGGCGAGTTCACCTCGGCCCTGGCGGCGCGGGACGAGCAGCGCTTCTGGGAGTCGATCCAGTTCTGCGTGGTACTGCTGCTGATGGCGGTGCCGATCTTCGCGTTCTACTTCTATGTCCGCGACACCCTGGGCATCCACTGGCGGCGCTGGCTGACCAACCGCTTCCTCGAGAGCTACTTCAGCCACCGCCAGTTCTACGAGCTCAACGCCAGTGCCATCGTCGACAACCCGGACCAGCGCATCGCCGAGGACATCAGCACCTTCTGCTCGCGCT
Source organism: Zoogloea sp. (assembly GCA_023150125.1). Classification (GTDB taxonomy): domain Bacteria; phylum Pseudomonadota; class Gammaproteobacteria; order Burkholderiales; family Rhodocyclaceae; genus Zoogloea. Next base: position 2,564 of record JAKLLM010000109.1, on the reverse strand, counting down.
CCCTGTATTTCCTGCTGATCTTCATCGGCTCCTTCCTGCAGCTGATCGCCTTCAGCCGGGTGCTGTGGTCGATCTCCCACGAGCTGGTGTATGTGCTGGTGGTGTATGCGGTGTCGGGCACGCTGATCATCGTCGTGTTCTTCGGCTCGCGGCTGATGAGCCTCAATTTCCAGCAGATCCGCCGCGAGGCGGACTTCCGCTACAGCCTCGTGCGGGTGCGCGAGAACGCCGAGTCGATCGCCTTCTACCGCGGCGAAGCCCAGGAGCTGCACCAGGTGCGGCGGCGCTTCGGGGCCGCCTTCAAGAACTACAAGCACCTGATCCGCCAGCAGCTCGGGCTCAACTTCTTCCAGTACGCCTACAGCCTGCTCAACATCGTGCTGCCCAGCGCCATCGTGGCCTCCCAGGTGCTCTCGGGCGAGCTCGAGGTGGGCCGCGCGGTGCAGGCGGCGGGCGCCTTCGCGGCGGTGCTGAGCGCCATCTCGCTGATCGTCGAGAACTTCGAGAGCTTGTCCCGTTTCACCGCCGGGGTCGACCGCCTCGACACCCTGGCCCGGGTGCTGCTCGGCCCCGCCACCGAGCTCCCGCCGCGCAAGGGCAGCACGATCCGCTCGGCCGAGGCGCCCCACCTGGCCCTCCAGAACGTCACCCTGCACACGCCCAACTACGAACGCATCCTGGTGCAGAACCTGTCGGTGGAGGTCAAGCCGGGCGAGGGCCTGCTGATCGTCGGCGACAGCGGCTGTGGCAAGAGCTCGCTGCTGCGGGCCATCGCCGGGCTGTGGTACGCGGGCAGCGGCAGCATCCTGCGCCCGCCGGCGAGCGAGATGCTCTTCCTGCCCCAGCAGCCCTACATGCAGTTCGGCACCCTGCGCAGCCAGCTGCTCTACCCGCACCGGACGGGCACGGTGCCGGATGCGCGCCTGCTCAAGGTGCTGGAGCAGGTCAACCTGGGCGACCTGGCGGCCCGCTTCGGCAACCTCGACGTTGAGATGGACTGGGAGAAGGTGCTTTCGGTCGGCGAGCAGCAGCGCCTCGCCTTTGCCCGGGTGCTGCTGTTCCAGCCCCGCTACGCGATCCTCGACGAAGCCACCAGCGCCCTCGACAGCGCCAACGAGGCCGCCCTCTACACGCTGCTGCTGGAGGCCGGCACCACCCTCATCAGCATCGCCCACCGGGCCGCGGTGCTGAAGTACCACACCCAGGTGCTGGAGCTCGGCGGCGACACCGGCTGGCGGCTGCACGGGGCGGGGGCGTATCGCTTCACCCAGTAAGGCTGGCGCCGCACCAATACAAGACGCCGGGCGAACCCGGCGTCTTGCGTTCTGTACTGGCCTTGGAGGCGCTTACACGTTGAACAGGAAGTTCAGCACGTCGCCATCCTTCACCACGTATTCCTTGCCTTCGGAGCGCATCTTGCCGGCTTCCTTGGCGCCGGCTTCGCCCTTGTACTTGATGAAGTCTTCAAAGGCGATGGTCTGGGCGCGGATGAAGCCGCGTTCGAAGTCGGTGTGGATCACGCCGGCGGCCTGGGGCGCGGTGTCGCCCACGTGGATGGTCCAGGCGCGCACTTCCTTGACGCCGGCGGTGAAGTAGGTCTGCAGGCCCAGCAGCTGGTAGCCGGCGCGGATCAGACGGTTGAGGCCGGGTTCCTCGAGGCCCAGGTCGGCCAGGAAGGCCAGCTTGTCCTCGTCGTCCAGGTCGGCCAGCTCGGCCTCGATCTTGGCGCACAGGGCCACCACCGGGGCGCCTTCCTTGGCGGCGTGCTCGCGCAGGCGGTCGAGGTAGGGGTTGTTCTCGAAGCCGTCTTCCATCACGTTGCCCACGTACATGGCGGGCTTGAGGGTCATCAGGCACAGCGGCTTGAGGAGCAGCTTCTCGTCGTCGGTGAGCTGCATGGTGCGCGCCGGCTGGCCCTCGTTGAGGTGGGGCAGCAGCTTTTCGAGCAGGGCGACGAGCTTCTGGGCGTCCTTGTCGCCGGCGCGGCCCTTCTTGCTTTCGCGGTGGATCGCCTTCTCGACGGCGCCCATGTCGGCCAGCGCGAGTTCGGTGACGATGGTCTCGATGTCGGCCAGCGGGTCGACCTTGCCGTTCACGTGCACCACGTTCTCGTCATCGAAGCAGCGCACCACGTTGACGATGGCGTCGGTCTCGCGGATGTTGGCGAGGAACTGGTTGCCCAGGCCTTCGCCCTTGGAGGCCCCGGCCACCAGGCCGGCGATGTCGACGAACTCGACGATGGCGGGCTGCACCTTCTGCGGATTGACGATCTCGGAGAGTGCATCGAGGCGCGGATCGGGCACTTCGACGATACCCACGTTGGGCTCGATGGTGCAGAAGGGGTAGTTCTCGGCGGCGATGCCGGCCTTGGTGAGGGCATTGAAGAGGGTCGATTTGCCGACGTTGGGCAGGCCGACGATGCCGCATTGGAGAGCCATGGAATTCCTTTGATGTTCAGTCGCTTCCGGCCAGATGTGCCGGAGAAGGCCGACATTGTAAACCACCGCCCCGGGTTTCCGGAAAAGTCTGGGGGGTGGGCGCGCGTGGTGGGGCAAGGGAGGCTG
>JAKLLM010000108.1 GCA_023150125.1 Zoogloea sp. | reverse complement strand
TAAGCGCCGGCGCCGATCGCTTCGTCGACGACTCGCGGCTCCGCGACCAGATGAAAGCACTGCGCCTGGGGCACCAGGCGCACCGGCGGGAAACCGGCGGGCGGCTCGCCCAGGCTGCCCAGGCACGCCCTCCCCAGCACCAGCAGGCCGCCGCAGTTTTCGGGGATCAGGGCGCCCAGCTCGGCCCAGCTCAGGGGCGGGCGACCGCAGCGCGCCGGGAACTCGAGCACGACGACATCCGGCCAGCCCTCGGCCTCGATCGCCGCCCGGACCTCGGCGATGAAGTTGTGGCAGGCGAAGACGCACAGGGTCGTTGCAGCAGACATGATTCAGGCCGCCCACCGGCCACTTCCCGGGCGGCGGGACGCGGCGGTCAAGGGTTGTCCTTCTGCCACGCTTCGATCCAGTCGAGGGGGTAACGGCCCCAGCGCTCGGCCGCCGCGCTGATCGCCAGCAGCACCTCGTCGGGCACCAGGTAGGGCACCTCGCCGTGGTTCTCGCCGAGCAGGAAGCCGCCGCCTCGCCCGGCCTTGGCGATCGCCCGCCGGACCGCGAACTCCGCTTGCTCCGCGCTCCATCGGCGCATCTCGATGCCGTTGAGGTTGCCGAGCAGGGCAACCCGCCCGTGGGCCGCCGCCTTCAGCTCGGCGAGGTCTTCGAGGGCGCTGACGCCGACGATCGCGGTGCCCGTGTCGGCGATGTCGCCCAGGATCGGCATCACCCGCCCGGAGGCCATGTGGGTGGCCGTCGGCCCCTTGATGCGCGGCAGCACCCGCCTGGCGACATCCATCCCGGTGCTCAGGTAAAGCTCGCGCGGAATGCTGGTGGTCGATGAGACCGGGTCGAAATAGCAGATCGCCGTGGCCCCGGCGGCCAGCTGCGCGTTGGCCCATTCGACGGTGAACTCGATGTTGGCCTGCATCAGGCGCTCGAAGCGGGCCGGCTGATCAAAGATCAGGTCGAGATAACGGTCGAAGCCCATCTGCATCACCGGCAGCGAGAAGGGCGAGATGGCCACCCCGACGATGGGCACGGTGTCGCCCACCCGCGCCTTGAGCCCGCGGATCGTGTCGAGCACGCGGCCCAGGCCGGCGGCCCCGGCAATCGCCGGGGGCTGCAGGCTGTCGATCTGCGCCGGGCTCCGGATGACCGGGCCGGCACACAGGGGCGGCCCGTTTTCGATGAACAGCGTGCTGCCGCCCCAGGCCTCGACTTCGATCGCGGCGTAATAAAAGGCGTACAGGCAGTCGGTGCGGTATTTGCGGTGCAGGCGCAGCTGGCCTTCGATGACGTTCTCGGCGCGCGAGAAATAGGCCTCGATCGACAGCCCCAGCTCCCGGGCGCCGTGCTCGGTCAGGAGCAGGAACAGCGGGACGCGGTCGGGCTCGCGATGGCCGAGCGCAGCCAGCGTGCGCTGCATCGGGGTCATGCTCATGCTTCCATCTCCTGCATCCAGCCGCCCACCAGCGCGACGGCCTCGGCGGCGTTGCGCCCCATGGCGTCGGCGCCCACCTCGCGCCACAGCTTGTCGTCGAACAGGAATGGCGCGCCACCGACGATCACCCTCACCACCACGCCCGCCTCCTTGAAGCGCCGGCAGACCTCCGCCACCTTGAGCGCGGACGGCAGCATCAGCACCGAGATCATCAACACCCGGATCTTGTCGGCCAGCACGCGCTCGACCAGTTCGTCGACGTCCATGCGCCCGTAATCGAACAGCTCGAAGCCGCTCGCGCGCATGTGGGAATAGACGATGCGCTTGCCCATCATGTGGAAATCGCTGAGGGTGACGATCGCCGAACGGGGCTGATGCTTGCGGTCGGGGTCGCTCGGCGGCAGGACGGCTTCGACCAGTGCCTCGCAGATGCGCCCGCTCATGTACACCTGCGAGAGGGCCACCTCGCCGGCTTCCCAGGCCCGCCCGATCTCCTCGAGCGCCGGCACGACGATCTGGTCGATCACCTGGATCGGCGTCATGGCCGTCAGCGCCTGGCTGATGGCGTTCTCCGCCCCCACGCGGTCGAGGGATTCCAGCAAGGCCCGGAAGGCCCTGACCTGATCATTCATCTCCCGCCCCTCCTTCCATCGCCTGCGCATCGGGCTGACGGACCGGAAGGCAAACCCGGAAGCAGGCTCCCCGGCCGGGCTCGCTCTCCACCTCGATACGGCCGTGGTGCTTCTCGACGATGCCATAGGAAATCGACAGCCCCAGGCCGGTGCCCTTGCCGACCGCCCGGGTGGTGAAGAACGGGTCGAAGATGTGGGACAGATTCTCCGGCGCGATGCCTTCGCCGTCGTCGGAGATCTCGACCCACACCTCGTCGCCCACGCAGGTGCTGCGGACGGTCACCACGCCGTGCTCGCGGATGGCATGCGCGGCGTTGATCAGCAGGTTCATGAAGACCTGATTGAGGTTCGACATCACGCATTCGACCGCAGGCAGATCGGCGTATTCCTTGCGCACCTCGCATTTACTTCAGCTCGTTCCAGACCACGCACAGGGTGCTCTCCAGGCCCTGGTTGATGTCGTCCAGGCGCCAGGTCTCGGCGGCATCGGTGCGGGAAAAATCCTTGAGCGCCTGGATGATCCGCCGGACCCGGTCCAGCCCGTCCTGGGACTCGCGGAACAGCTGGCGCAGGTCGTCCTTGAGGTAGTCCAGCTCGAAGGCCGCCTTCAGCGCCGCAGCCTTCGAAAAAAGGCCGGCGCAGCGCGGGTCGGCGTCGGCCTCGACGGCCTCATAGGCGTCGATGATCGCCAGCAGGCTTTCCGCGTAATGCTTCAAGGTCCCCAGATTGGAATTGACGAAGCCGATCGGATTGTTCATCTCGTGGGCCACCCCACCCGCCAGCAGGCCGATGGAGGCCAGCTTCTCGGACTGCAGCAGCTTGTTCTGGGCGTCTTCGAGCTTCCGGTTGAGCACGACCAGGTCGTGCATCCGCGCATCGGCAATTGCCTGGGCACGCTGGTGCTCGGCAATCTCCACCTTCAACTGGGCATTGGCGCCGCGCAATTCATCCGCCAGCGTCTCGACCAGGCGTTTCCGCTCCAGCATCCGCAAGGCCTGGTAAGTGCGCAGCTCGGCATACACGCAGGTAAACAGCTTGTCGGCGCTGAGATCGGACTTGAGCCGATAGTCATCGATCTCGTAGTTCATGATGATCTCGCGCTGGGGTGCATAGCCCGGCTGGCCGGTCAGCAGCACGATGCGCACCATGCGGTTGCCCTCCTTCTGACGGATGTGCCGCACCAGCGCCAGGCCGGCGTCGCTGGTCTCCATCACCACGTCGAGCAGGATCAGCGCGATTTCCTTGTTGCGGGCGAGCAGCTCCTCGGCCTCGGCCGCGGAGTAGGCATCGAGCAACTGCAGCGGAACGCCCTCCACGCGCATGTCCTGCAGCGACAGCCGCAGCGCCGCATGGATGTCCGCATCGTCGTCGACCAGCAGAACCGGCCAACACGGCACCGCGGCCACACCTTCGGCGGGCGCGGGTTCCGGGGCGAACAAGGCCAAGAAATCGCTTTCAATCTCCATGATGTTCTTCAAGGCATGTCACGGCGTGGCGGTGCCGACCGGTCCGGCGGCGGCAATTCGTGTGGTGTTCGCAGGCAATTCCGGAGAAATCCTTCGCGTGGATCAACGCGTCGGCGTCAGGCTCATCCAAAAACCCTTTCACTCTTGTGGATAACGGCCCCGGGCACCAGACCTTGAAGACCCGCTAGGGCCCGCCCGACAGCTCCGCCCAGGCCGCCATCGACGCCTCGACCATCGCCGGCGCGAAGGGGTCGTGGCCGACGCCCTCGACCCAGCGGCAGGCCGCGGCCGGCAGGCGGGCGGCGAGCAGCCGGGTTGCCGCGGGCGGGCAGACGTCGTCGGCGAGGCCCTGCACCACCCGCAGCGGCAGCCGGGCCACCGCAAGCGTGTCGACCGCCGCCAGCACCGCGTCGGGCGGCACGAAGCAGCCCTGCGTGAAGTAATGCAGCTGCAGCCGGTAGCGGCGGAACAGCGCGGCGACGTCGGCCGGGGCGCCCGCCGGCACGCCGGCCAGGGCGCATTCCCAGCGCTGCCAGGCCTGCACCCAGGGCCCGGCCTGCCGTGAATCGAGGCGGGTGAAGGCGTCGGCCAGCCACGGCAGCATCGCCCCATCCGCCTCGGGCGCGCCGAGCTCGGCCCACCGCCGCCAGGCTTGCGGGTGGCGCTGCCGGGCGCCACCGAAGAACCAGGCCAGGTCCGCCGCCCGGGCCAAAAACGGGTTGCGCAGCAGCAGGCCGCCCACCTGCGCCGGCCGCCGCGCGGCGTAAAGGATGCCCAGTGTGGCGCCCCACGAGCCGCCGGCCACGAAGCAGCGCCCGACGCCCAGCGCCGCCAGGGTCACGTCGATGTCGGCCAGCAGGTCGGCGGTGGTGTTGGCCACCGTGCTGCCCGCCGGCTCGCTGCGCCCGGCGCCCCGCTGGTCGGGCACGATGACGCGGAAGCGCGCCGGGTCGAACAGCCCGGCCAGCCGCGGCGAGCCGCCCGAGCCCGGGCCGCCGTGGAGCACCAGCACCGGCACCCCGTCCGGCCGGCCGTATTCGGCCACGAACAGGCGATGGCCGCCGTCCACCGGCAGCCAGTGGGTGCGGAAAGCCTCGGCAAGGGGAAAGGGCGTCGTCATCGGACGATTGTAATGGCGCTCCCTGCGCGGTCCACTGCAACACGTCGGCAAGCCGCCTCGTCCACGGGAGGCCTTTGCAACGCGCTCGCCCAGCCCCGCCAACCCGCCCTCCAGGCCGCGCCGGCGAAGCACATTCCGCAGCGCCCACCGGCATCCCATGAAAATCATGAGCGGCCTTTAATGCTTATCCAGACGAGCCGCCCGAAACCCGGTGCGATAGTGGCAACCAGCCCGTCGCGACCGTGCCGGGCACCCGGCGGCAGCCCCGCCACATCCAACACCTGAAGGAGACATCAAATGAAATGGGAAACCCCGACCGCCTGTGACTTCCGCTTCGGCTTCGAAATCACCATGTACATCGCCGCCCGCTAAGCGCCGGCGCCCAGCCACCCGCCCGCCCCCCGCGGGTGGCAGCTGCCCATCGAACACCATGAAACTCATCATTCTCGGCGCCGCAGCCGGCGGCGGCTTCCCCCAGTGGAACTGCAACTGCCGCAACTGCGCCGGCGTGCGCAGCGGCAGCCTGCGCGCCCGGCCGCGCACCCAGTCGTCGATCTGCGTGGCCGCCGACGGCAGCCCCGACTGGGCCCTGCTCAACGCCTCGCCCGACATCCTGCAGCAGATCAAGGCGACCCCCGAACTGCAGCCCGCCCGCAGCCTGCGCGACACCGGCATCGGCGGCATCCTGCTGGTGGACGGCCAGATCGACCACGCCACCGGCCTCTTCATGCTGCGCGAGCAAAAGACGCCGATGCCCCTGTGGTGCGCCGACCCGGTGCATGAAGACCTCACCACCGGCAACCCGGTGCTCAAGGTGCTCGGCCACTACTGCGGCGTCGACCGCCGCCCGGTGCCGCTCGACGGCGCGCCCTTCGCGATGCCGGGCGTGCCGGGCATCGAATTCTCGGCCCTGCCGCTGTCGAGCAAGGCCGCGCCCTACTCGCCGCACCGCGAGGCCTCGGTGGACGGCGACAACATCGGCGTGACCATCACCGACCAGGCCAGCGGCCGCAAGCTCTTCTACGCCCCCGGCCTCGGCGCCCGCACGCCGGAAGTCTTAGCCCGCATGGCGGAAGCCGACTGCGTGATGGTGGACGGCACCTTCTGGACCGACGACGAGATGATCGCCGCCGGCCTATCCACCAAGACCGCCCGCGACATCGGCCACCTGCCCCAGTCCGGCCCCGGCGGCATGCTGGACTGGCTGGGCGAGCTGCCCGGGCATGTGCGCAAGATCCTCATCCACATCAACAACACCAACCCCATCCTCGACGAAGACTCCCCCGAGCGTGCCGAACTCAGCCGGCGCGGCATCGAGGTGGCCGAGGACGGCTGGCGCATCGACCTCTGACGGGAGCCCCCCATGATCCGTGCCGACATCCTTGCCGAATCCATAGCCGCCGACGACGGCCGCCCGGCCTGGAGCCGCGACGAGTTCGAGGCCCAGCTGCGCGAGAACGGCAAGTCGTACCACATCCACCACCCGTTCAACGTCATGCTCAACAGCGGCCACGCCACGCCCGAGCAGATCCGCGGCTGGGTGGCCAACCGCTACTACTACCAGATCGCCATCCCGGTGAAGGACGCCGCGATCATGGCCAACTGCCCCGACCGCGAGGTACGCCGCGGCTGGGTGCAGCGCATCCTCGACCACGACGGCTTCGAATACGGCCTGCCCGGCGGCGAGAAACACCTCGACGCCGGTGGCATCGAAGCCTGGCTGCGCCTGGGCGAAGCCGTCGGCCTGACCCGCGCCGAGATCACCGACCTGCGCCACGTGCTGCCCGGCGTGCGCTTCGCGGTGGACGCCTATGTGAACTTCGCCCGCCGCGCGCCGTGGCAGGAGGCCGTCTGCTCGTCCCTCACCGAGCTGTTCGCCCCGGCCATCCACCGCCAGCGCCTCGCCACCTGGCCCGGCCACTACCCGTGGATCGAGCCCGAAGGCCTGCAGTATTTCCGCAACCGCACCAGCCAGGCCCCGCGCGACGTGGAGCAGGGCCTGCAGGTCACCCTCGACCACTTCCGCACCCGCCCGATGCAGGAGCGCGCGGTGCAGATCCTCAAGTTCAAGCTCGACATTTTGTGGGCGATGAACGACGTGATGGGCCAGCACTACGGCGTCAGCGGCACCAGCGGCGTCACCGCGGCCACCGACCGGCAGGCCGCGTGATGGACGGCACGCCCCGCCTCGGCCACGGCTTCCGCTTCCAGTGGGAGCCGGCGCAAAGCTGCCACGTGCTGCTCTACCCGGAAGGCATGATCAGGCTCAACCGCAGCGCCGGCGAGATCCTGGCCCGCTGCGACGGCAGCCGCGACATCGCCGCCATCGTCGCCGAACTCGAACAGGCCTTCGCCAGCTCCGGCCTGCGCCCCGAGGTCGAAGCCTTCGTCGCGATGGCCGTCGGCAAACGCTGGCTGCGCCTCGACGCCCCCACGCCATGAACGCCCCCGCCACCCCTGCAGCCCACATCGGCCCGCCCATGTGGCTGCTGGCCGAAGTCACCTACCGCTGCCCGCTGCACTGCGTGTTCTGCTACAACCCGGTGGACTTCGCCCGCTACGAGGAAGAGCTGTCCACCGATGACTGGCTGCGCGTGCTGCGCGAAGGGCGCGAGCTGGGCGCCGTGCAGTGCGGCTTCTCGGGCGGCGAGCCGCTGCTGCGCAACGACCTGGAAGTGCTCATCGCCGAGGCCCGCCGGCTCGGCTACTACACCAACCTCATCACCTCCGGCGTCGGCCTCACCGAGGCCCGGCTCGACGCCTTCAAGGCCGCCGGCCTCGACCACATCCAGCTGTCCTTCCAGGATTCGTCCAAGGAGATCAACGACTTCCTCACCCACACCCGCACCTTCGAGCTCAAGCAGCGGGTCGGCGAGATGATCAAGGCGCGGGGCTGGCCGATGGTGATGAACGTCGTCATCCACCGCCTCAACATCGAGCACATCGGCCGCATCATCGAGATGGCCGACCAGCTCGGCGCCGAATACCTGGAGCTCGCCAACGCCCAGTACTACTCGTGGGCGCTCCTCAACCGCGACCAGCTGATGCCGTCCCGCGAGCAGCTGCGCCGCGCCGAGGCCGTCACCGACGAATGGAAGGCCCGCCTGGCCGAACGCATGCGCATCCTCTTCGTGGTGCCCGACTACCACGAGGGCAAGCCCAAGAAGTGCATGAACGGCTGGGGCAACGTCTTCCTCACCGTCACCCCCGACGGCACCGCGCTGCCCTGCCACACCGCCCGCATGCTGCCCGGCCTCGACTTCCCCAACGTGCGCGAGCATGGCCTGCGCCACATCTGGTTCGAATCCGAGGGCTTCAACCACTACCGCGGCACCGGCTGGATGAAGGAACCCTGCGCCAGCTGCGACGACAAGGAAAACGACTACGGCGGCTGCCGCTGCCAGGCCTACCTGCTGGCCGCCGACCCCGACGCCGCCGACCCGGTGTGCCCGAAGAGCCCCCACCACGCGCAGGTCGCCGCCGCCATCGAGCAGGCCGACACCGCCGCGCCGTCGACCAAGCCGCTGATCTTCCGCGACCCAAAGGAGAGCCGCCGCCTCTGTGGCGAGAGCTGAGCGGCAGCCCCCTGCCGGCGTCGTCTATGCTTCAGGCAGGAGGACGCCGCAGCGATGCCCGACCCGGCCGACACCCTCATCCGCGACGCCACGCCGCTCTACGACGCGGCGCGCAGCCTGCACGGCTACTTCCTGTTCCGCTGGCTGCGGGAATACCTCAACGTGGCGCTGGGCAACATCCGGCGCTGGTCGCAGGCCGGCCTGCTGGGCGCCGACGGGCGGCCGAACGCGGCCTTCCGCCAGTGCCTGGTGGACTTCAACGCCCTCGACCTCGAGATCCTGGCCCAGCTGTGCGGGCTGTATTTCTATATCCACGCCGGCCACAGGAAGGCCAACCACGCCCCCTCACAAGTGTTGATGCTGCGTCGTTGTTGTTCGGGGCCCGGGTTTCAGGGGCGCGTCAGATGGGCTCGGCCAGGGCCATGAAGGATTTCTGCATGATCTGCGCGTGGGCGCGGCGGTCGCCGCCGTGCATCTCGATCTCGCCCAGCCGGGCGGAGTTTTCGACGATCAGGCGGCAGCGCTCCCAGCGCCGCGCCTGGTAGGCATCGAGGGCGGCCTCCACCGTCGCCGCGCGCCCGATCTCGTCGGCGAGGACGATGGCGTCCTCGATGCCCATGCAGGCGCCGGAGGCCAGGTGCGGGGTGGTGGCGTGGGCCGCGTCGCCGATCAGCACCACCCGCCCGGCGTGCCAGGGCGGCGGCATGAGCAGCACTTCGATGGGCTTGTAGATGATGCTGGCGCCGCCATCGAGCTGGCCGGCCAGGCGGCGCAGGCGCGGCGACGGGCAGCCGGCGAGCAGGCCCTGGAAGATCGGGCCGAACTGCTCCGGCGCGATGGTCTCGAGGGGGTCGCGGTTCTGGTTGAAGAACACGTACATCCTGTCGCGGGACACCGGGTCGAGCCCCGCCTTGAAGTGCGGGCCGACCCACAGGGTGGTGCGCTCGAGCTCGGCCGGCCGCGGCAGCACCGCCCGCCAGGTGCCCTGCCCCAGGAAGCGGGGCCGCGGCGCCTTGGGAAACAGCGCCTCGCGGATCGTCGACTCGACCCCGTCGGCGGCCACCACCAGGTCGTAGCGGCGGCGGCTGCCGTCGGTGAGCTCGACCACCACCCCGTCGTCCGCCGGCTGCATCGACTTGTAGGTGCAGCCGATGCGCACCTCGACCCCGGCACGGAAGATGGCGTCGGCCAGCAGCCGGGCCAGCACCGGGCGCATCACCGCGCCACCGCCCGGGACGCCGTCGCCGGCGGCGCGGGGGGTCTCGAGCCGGCAGACGAAGGCGTCGTCGGCCTCCAGGATGTCGATGCCGTCGCTGGCGTGGCCGACCTCCATGAAGGCCTCGAGGATGCCGAGGGTCTTGAGGGCCCGCAGCATGGCGCCGCTGAGGCTGATGCCGGCGCGGTAGTTCTGCCAGCTGGGGTCCATCTCGACCAGCTCGACGGCGATGCCGAGCTTCGCCAGCTGCAGCGCCGCCGCCATGCCCGAAAAGCCGCCACCGACGACCAGCGCGGTGTTGATGAGGGTGTTCATTTGGCGCCTCCCGAAAAGTGATCCGTGGCCGTCGGGCAGGCCTCGGGCGCCCCGAGGAGCACCTCGCCCGACGCCGTCACCCGCAGCGCAACCGGCATCAGCGAGGCCCCGCGGCACGGCCCGAGAATACACACGCCGGTGGCG
>JAKLLM010000107.1 GCA_023150125.1 Zoogloea sp. | reverse complement strand
CCGGAATGGCAATCCACCGCGATGCTGAAGTTGTGGCTGAGCAGTTCGCCCTCGACGATGCGGCACAGGGCCTGGCTCTCCGGCTGCATGGGTTCGCCCGGGCGGCCACGGTACCAGGGCAGCCACGGGCTGAAACGCTGGCCGCCGAGGAGGAAGGGCACCGGGTCACGGGCATCCAGCGGTGCGTTGCGCATGAGGTCGACGCCCGCCGGGTTAGCCCGCGTCCCCCGGGCGAGCCCGGCGGGGTTTACCACCGGCATGAAGACCATCCGCAGGTGCTCGAGCTGGTGATGGAGCGTCGCGTCCCAGCGCAAGCGCATGATCACGCTGCGCAGGAAGGCCAGCACCACCGCCGAGCCGATCCGCTCGACCCCATGAACGCCGCCGAAATAGCCCACCGCCGGCACCCCGGGTGCCGGGTTGCCAAGGCTGATGGCGTACACCGGAAAGCTGCGGGTGCCGCTCGTCACCTCGCACATCACCCGCAGTTCGATCAGGTCGCCGAAGGCGCTTGCCAGGCGCTCCAGTTCAACGAGTTCCGGGGGCTCGCGCTCGCCGTAGTGCATGCAGGCTCTCCCGCCTCAGGCTGTGGACCTCGCCAGTCTAGCCCCCCGATGCTGCGGCCAATATGACAGTGCGGGCGCTTGTCGCCGTGGGCGCGCCGGCACGGCCAACGTCATGCCCCTGCAACCTGAGGTGCGCATGCTGGCGCCCGACCCGTAGCACGGCAGCAAGACTTATCCACGGAGAGCCCCAGATGACGGACAAGATCTACTGTTACCACTGCATGTCCTACCACCGCCCGGAAAACATGCGGCAGGTCACGACCCGGGCCGGCGTGCGCTGGCGCTGCATCCGCTCCATCGAGGCGGCCCGCAACACGATCGATGCACGGGACGCCTTCGGGGCGCGCCAGACCGAGCTGAACCGCTCGCGAAGCCTCGCCGAGCAGGAGCGCATCATGCGCGAGTATCGCCGCCCGGACTACCGCTGCTAGGCGGCCCAGCGCGTGGGACAGGCCAAGCCGTCGGTGTTCGATGCCCTGCTACGCTGGATCAGCGAGAGCAGCCGCGCCTCCCGCCTCGCCCGCCTGGCGACGCAGGGCCTTGAGCTGCCGCAGCGGCGCGACGCCGAGGCCGAGCGCTGGCGCGAGGACATGGGGGAGTCGGAGCCGCGCCCCGAGCTGCGGCCCTGCCAGGGTTTCCACCAGGGCGAGCCGCCGGCCTGAGTGCAGGCTGCCTACCCTGGAGCCTTGCGGAAATACGGCAGCAGCGCCTTGGCGGCTTCTATCCGCAGGCCCGTTTCCACGCTGTCGTCGTTCATGATCGCGAGCAGGAAGCCCACGGGCTCGTGATGGACGGCCGGGGCCTGGCGATCGGCTGAGGATGCGCCGGCGGGGGCGCCGGCACTAGCAGCAGGCAGGAGGCCCAGCGCCCTCTCGAGGGCGTCGGGCTTGATGCTTGCCTGCCCCGCCAGCAGTTCCGCCTGCTTGTGCGGGCTCGGGGCCATCTCCAGCCAGGGCTCGTCGACGAACATGCTGCCGAGGCTGGCGTCGATGAAGGCCGACCATCTGCCCTCCCCCAGGTGGGCGGGCACCAGCTTAAGCGGGGCGCGGGGGTGCAGCACGATCCGGGTTGGCGGCACCTCGGCGAGGTAGCGCTGCCGGAGCCCTTCGGCAAATGCCTCGGCCCTGGGCAGCGGCACCGGCTCGGCAAAAGAGAACCACAGCCCGTAGGCCTTGCCGCCCGACACTGAGACGGCGGGCGCCGGCAGGTCGAGTTCGCTCTGCACGCCCTCGTAGAGTTGTGCAGCCTGCGTCCACAGGTCGCTGTCGAGCTCGATGACGAGGGCGCGCACCGCCCCCTCGGGGCCTAGGAGGTCGATGCTCGCGCCGCCCTCCCCCCGCAGCATGGTGTGGAGAGCAGCGGCAGACACGCCGGGTAGGTCAGCCAGGTAGAGCCGCTGGAGTTCGGCGATCAGTTCGTCCATCGGGAGCCTGCCGGATGGATGCTCAAGCCCGCGCCCTGGCGCTCGCCGGGTGCGGGAACGAAATGGCTTCGCAGCGGGGGCAGACCTCCCAGGGCGGGCACTCGCAGACGGGCTGACAGGCCCGGTAGCTGCTGCCGACGATGACCAGGCTGCTCGCCTCCATCTTGCGCCCCGTGGCCTTGACGGCCGTGGCGGGCGCCGCGGCACCGTCGTGGGGGCTGGGGGACCAGCGTGCAAACGGGGACAGGTCGGCCTTGCCCTCCACGTACCACAGCTTGCGCGCCGCATCCCAGCGGGCGCCCAGCTTCTTGGCTTCATCCTTCTCGGCGAAGGGGACTTTAAGATTGATTCTCATGCTCTCGATGGTTCGGGCGCAGCACAGGGCGCTGAATAGGCACGGGAAGGCGCCGCGCGCCCGGCGCTTGCCGTCTGCAGAGCACGGCACGGCTCCCCGCAAGGAAGTTGCCGAAATCTACCCAAGTCCCGGGGCCCGCACAAGGCGGCGCTTCAGCTTGCCGCGCGGATCCACTCGGCGACCGTCTGCGGGGTGGGAATCCGGCCGGAGGACACCAGCTTCTCGTTGATCACCAGCCCGGGTGTCTTCAGCACGTCGTAGGCGATGATCTGCTGCATGTCGGTGACCTTGCTGATCTCCGCGTCGACGCCGAGCGAGGCCACCGCTTCGCGGGCGACCTCCTCGAGTTTCCGGCAGTTGGCGCAGCCGGGGCCGAGAACCTTGATGCTCAACATGATCAGACTCCTTTGCGTTATGCGGTTTGACGGCGGCCGGCCATCGACAGCAGGGCCGCCAGCGCCGCGATGAAACCCGCCAGCCCGAGGGCCAGCACGAGAAGCGATGTACCGTCGATCCAGGCGCCGTAGCTGAGCCCGGCGACGGTGCTGAAGGTGGCCACCAGCGCCACGTAGGTCCATGCCTTGGTCCGCCCGATGATCGCCGAGATGATCAGGATGCTCTGCAGCGAGAGCTCCGGGTCGGCCATCAGGTAGGCCAGCAGCGGCCCGCGGTGCATGCCCAGGTCGAGGAACATCCTGGCTATGGGCACCTCCACCAGGGTCGGGAAATACATGAACACGCCAAAGGCCACACCGGCCAGGTTGCCCTGAACCGTGTTGGTGCCGGCGAGGGATTCTATCCATTCGGGGCGGATCAGCACCCGGATCATCCCGACGATGAACACGCCCGCCACCAGCAGCGGAAAGATCTGCTTCACGAAGCGCCACGACTCCCACAGCCAGTCCTGCAGCTCATCCTCCGACATGTGCCGGCGGCCGATCTGCAGGAGCGCCGCCAGCGCCAGCGCGACGCCGAAGAACTTGCCGGTGACGCCGATGCGCAGCCCGCCGGGCGTGGCCTGGATCGACAGGGCCGCCAGCAGCAGCGTGAGGGCGATCAGCCCCAGGCTGATGCTCGTCCACCGGTTGGCGCCGCTCTGGATGTTCTCGATGCCGCGCCAGGCGCTCGCGCCGATCGCCACCAGCAGGCCAATGAGGAGCACGCCCTGCACCGAGACGCCCTCCTCGCCCTTGCCGGCGTCGAAGGGCACCAGCTGGTCAAGACCCGCCTGCCACGCCGGAGCGGCAGACAGCGAGAGCTCGAACTGCAGCCAGCTGCCGGTCAGCACGCCCAGCTTCAGCGTCCCCGCCAGCAGCAGGGCGACCCAGGTCAGCAGGAAGACCAGCGCAGCCCGTCCCATGCCCTGGGCGCCGGCGGCACCGAATGCGCCGTCGGTGGCCTGGTCGTGGGCCACGTCGTCGGCCCGGAAGAGCAGCGCCATGATCAGGCCGATGCCGATCCCGAAGACCAGCGACAGCAGGAAGCGCGCGATGGTCAGGTCGGGCCCGATGATGCCGCCGGTGTAGACCAGCGCCAGGATGTTGGCCGCCGGCGCAAAGAACAGGAAGGTGATCGCCGGCCCCAGCCCCGCGCCCTTCTTGTGGATGCCCGCAAACAGCGGGACGATGGTGCACGAGCACACCGCCAGCAGCGAGCCGGCCGCCGCGGCGGCCGGGTAGGACACCGCCTTGCTGGCGTTGCGCCCCAGGAAGCGGGTGATCGTCTCCTTGGGGATCAGTGCCGCCATCGCCCCGGCAATGAAGAAGGCCGGCAGCAGGCACAGCAGCACGTGGGCCGCCAGGTAGGCCGCCAGGTTGCCGAGGCCGCCGTGCAGCACGGGCAGGATCGAGGAAAGCAGCGTGTCCATGATGGGTCTCGCCGGTTGGGGGTTGGGCATCTCCTGCACTGAAGACGCGGCGGCTGGCGAAAGGATGCAGCGCCGGCCGCAAAATCAATCGAGTGGCGGGCGTGGGACGAAACAGCACACCTGCCCTGCCCCGTCGAACTTCACCCGGCAGGCAGCCGACAGCTGCTCGCGCAGGCGCTGGCGGGCCCGCTGCACGCGGGATTTCGCCCCGGCCAGCGACAAGCCCTTGAGCTCGGCAAAGGCGGCCTGGGGCATGCCGTCCAGGTCGCACAGGCTGATGGCCTCGCGGTCTTCCGGCGACAGCTCGGACAGTACCCGCGGCAGGCAGCGGGCGAGCGCGTCGACCGGCGCTTCCGCGGCCTCGGCCGCCGCGAGATCGGGCGGCAGCGGCAGCATCGGGCGCTGGCGCCGGAGGTGGTCGAGAAAGGTGTTGCGCGCTACCTCGAAGAGCCAGGCGCGGGGCTGCTCCACTGCGCAGAACGCCTCGCCCTGCCGGCAGGCCTTCAGGAACAGGTCGTGGAGCAGATCGTCCGCGTCGTCCGGGTCGGCCAGCCGGTGGAGCAGGTAACGCCGCAGCTCGGCCTCGTGGGCAGACCAGGCGGCCAGCAGGCAGGGTACGGTCACGGTCACCTCGGCAAAGGGCTTGGCAACGATGTTACGCCGATGCCTGTCCCGCTGTGCAGCGCCTTACCGGCCTGCCGGGCGCGCGGCGTAATCAAACCAGTGCCGGCCGCGGTTGAGGATGGCCACCAGCGACAGCATTACCGGCACCTCGACCAGCACGCCGACCACCGTCGCCAGCGCCGCGCCGGAGTCCAGGCCGAACAGCGAGATCGCCACCGCCACCGCCAGCTCGAAGAAGTTGGAGGTGCCGATCAGGCAGGCCGGGCCGGCCACGTCGAAGGGCAGCTTCATGAGCCGTGCGCCGATCAGCCCGACGGCGAAGATGCCGTAGCTCTGCACCACCAGCGGCACCGCGATCAAGGCGATCACCAGCGGCTGGGCGACGATGGTGCCGGCCTGGAAGCCGAACAGCAGCACCACGGTGGCGATCAGGCCGACGATGGACCACGGCTTGAGCCGCGCAACGAAATCGCCCACCGCCCGGGGCGAACGGCGCTCCAGCGCATGCCGCGTGGCCATGCCGGCAACGAGCGGCAGCACCACGTAGAGCACCGTGGACAGCAGCAGGGTTTCCCAGGGCACGGTGATGTCGGTGACGCCCAGCAGGAAGGCCGCGATCGGCGCAAAGGCGAACACCATGATCAGATCGTTCACCGACACCTGGACCAGCGTGTAGCTGGCGTCGCCCTTCACCAGCTGGCTCCACACGAAGACCATCGCGGTGCACGGCGCCACGCCCAGCAGGATCATCCCGGCGATGTACTCGCTGGCCGACTTCGCATCGATCCACGGGGCGAACAGGTGCTGGAAGAACAGCACGCCCAGCACAGCCATCGTGAAGGGCTTGATCAGCCAGTTGACGACCAGCGTCAGGACGAGGCCGCGGGGTTTGCGGCCGACGTCCTTCACCGCGTGCCAGTCGATCTGGATCATCATCGGGTAGATCATCACCCAGATGAACACCGCGACCACCAGGTTCACATGGGCCAGCTCCAGCCCGGCGATGAGGTGGAAGGCGCCCGGCACCAGCAGGCCGAGGCCCACCCCGGTCGCGATGCCCAGCGCGACCCACAGGCTCAGGTAGCGTTCGAAGCGCCCCATCTCAGGCCCCCTGCGCGAGGGCGGTCTGGCCGATCTGATCAAGCTCATGCTTGAGGGCCTGCGCCTCCAGCTTCGCCAGCGGCAGGCTCGCGAACAGCGAGATGCGCCGGTGCAGCAGCATGAAGGCCTGGGAGAAGGCGCGCTGGATGTCCTCCGGCAAACCCACCGCCGCCACCGGGTCTTCGACCCCCCAGTGAGCCGTCATCGGCTGGCCGGGCCACACCGGGCAGGCCTCGCCAGCGGCCTTGTCGCAGACGGTGAAGACGAAGTCGAGCGGCAGCGCGTCCGGCCCGGAGAACGTGCTCCAGTCCTTGCTGCGCAGCCCTTCGGTGCTGATCCGGTTGCGCTGCAGCAGCTCCAGCGCGATGGGGTTGACCTGCCCGGCCGGGTGGCTGCCGGCGCTGAAGGCGCGGAAGCGGCCCTTGCCGACTTCGTTCAGGATGGCTTCGGCCAGGATGCTGCGGGCCGAATTCGAGGTGCACAGGAAAAGCACGCTGTAGATCTTGTCGGTCATCTTGAACTCCACTCGAAAAATCTGGGTTTAAGCTTGTGGGCCTTGCCGAGGAATCAATCGCCGGGAGCGCCCAGGCTTCGGGAAATCTTGCCCGGGGTAAATTTCCAGGCTTTTACAACTGTCGAAATCTAGCGCTAAAAACTGCCCGCAGGCCATTCCCTTTCATGGGGCCTGTCAGCAGGCGAGCTTGTCAATGCAGGCCTTCGCGTCCGCCACCTCGGCGCATTGGCCGGGTACACCGGCGCAGCACTCCGCGGTCAGGTAGGCGATCAGGTCGGCCATCAGGGCCAGGTTGGCGCGGTAGCGCAGGAAGCGGCCTTCCTGCTCCACGCTGACCATGCCGGCGTGGGTGAGCGCCTTGAGGTGAAATGACAGGCTCGACGGCGCGATGTCGAGCGCGGCGGCGATGTCGCCGGCCACCATGCCTTCCGGGCCCTTCCTGACGAGGAGACGGAAGGCCTCGAGGCGCCAGCCGGAGGACAGCGATTCGAAAATCGCGGTTGCGGTCTTGGTTTCCATGGCCTGAATATACAACACTTCAACAAATGTGGAAGCTTTTCTCTGGGTGTAACCGAAGTGTAATAAACAGGTGAAACAATTCGACTATTGTCAAAATGTCTGATTCGGGAGAAGCTCAAATGAAAGTGGGTATCAACGGTATGGGCCGCATCGGCCGTCTGGCGCTGCGCGCCGCGATGGGGGCGGCCGAGCGCCAGTCCGACGACCCGCGGGCGGGCAACCGGCTGGAGGTTGTTCACCTGAATGAGATCAAGGGCGGTGCAGCCGCCACTGCCCACCTCCTCGCCTTCGACAGCGTGCAGGGCAAGTGGCGCGCCGACATCGCTGCCGAAGGCGATGACACCATCCGCATCGATGGCAAGCGGCTGGGCTTCAGCGCCCACGCCAGCGCGGCGGAGATCCCGTGGGGCGAGCTCGGCGTGGAGGTGGTGCTCGAATGCACCGGCAAGTTCCTCACCCCCGAGACGCTGCAGGGCCACCTGGACCGGGGCGCAAAGCGCGTCATCGTCGCCGCGCCGGTAAAGGTGGGCGGCGTGCTCAACATCGTGGTGGGCATCAACCACGGCCAGTACGACCCGGCGCGGGACCGCATCGTCACCGCCGCGTCGTGCACCACCAACTGCCTGGCGCCGGTGGTCAAGGTGATCCACGAAAACCTGGGTATCCGCCACGGGCAGATCACCACCATCCACGACCCCACCAACACCAATCTGGTGGTCGATGCGCCCCACAAGGACTTGCGCCGTGCCCGCAGCGCGATGATGAGCCTGGCACCCACCACCACCGGCAGCGCCACCGCAATCGCGCTGATCTACCCGGAGCTGAAGGGCAAGCTCAACGGCCACGCGGTGCGCGCCCCGGTGCTCAACGCGTCGCTCACCGACTGCGTGTTCGAGCTGCAGCGCGCCACCACCGCGGAAGAGGTGAACGGCCTCTTCGCCGCGGCGGCCAGGGGCGAGCTGGCCGGCATCCTAGGCTACGAGGAGCGCCCGCTGGTGAGCGTCGACTACGCCCGCGACACCCGCAGTTCGATCGTCGATGCACTGTCGACGATGGTCACCGACGGCACCCTGCTCAAGGTGTACGCCTGGTACGACAACGAGATGGGCTACGCCTGCCGGATGGTCGACCTCGCCTGCCACATGGAGGCCGTGGGGATCTGATGCAGCACGCCGCCCGCAACTACGCCATCGTCACCGCCGCCTACTGGGGCTTCACCCTCACCGATGGCGCCTTGCGGATGCTGGTGCTGCTGCACTTCTACCGGCTGGGCTACTCGCCCTTCACGCTGGCCTTCCTGTTTTTGCTCTACGAGGCGGCCGGTGTGGTGGCCAACCTGATCGGCGGCTGGCTGGCGACGCGCTACGGCATCACGCGGATGCTCGCGGTGGGCCTCGTCACGCAGATCGCCGGCTTCACGCTGCTGTCGATGCTCCAGCCGGGCTGGACGGCATTGATGTCGGTAGCCTGGGTGGTGGCGGCCCAGGGCGTGTGCGGTGTCGCCAAGGATCTCACCAAGACAGCCAGCAAGTCGGCGATCAAGGTGACGGCCGCCGCGGCGAAGGAGGAAAGCGCCGGCCAGCTTTTCCGATGGGTCGCGTGGTTCACCGGCAGCAAGAACGCCATGAAGGGCGTGGGCTTCTTTCTGGGCGGCCTGCTGCTCGAGACGCTGGGCTTCAGCCGCTCCCTGTGGGCGATGGCTGGCCTCCTGGCGCTGGTGCTGCTGGGCGTGCTGACGTCGCTGCCGCCGATGATGGGCAAGGGCAAGGCGTCGAAGTCGGCCCGGGAGCTGTTCGCCAAGAACCCGGGCATCAACACCCTGGCGGCGGCGCGGGTGGTGCTCTTCGGGGCACGGGACGTGTGGTTCGTGGTGGGCGTGCCGGTGTTCCTGTATTCCCAGGGCTGGACCTTCACGATGGTCGGCACCTTCCTGGCCCTGTGGACGATCGGCTACGGCCTGGTGCAGGCGCTGGCACCCCGGCTGGTCAAGCGCAGCGTCGACGGGTTGAGCCGTGAGGTGCCCGCTGCCCGTGGGTGGTCGGCGGCGCTGGCGCTGGTGCCGGTCGGGCTGGCGCTGGCGGTGGCCTTCGATGTGCCGCGGCTCGAATGGGTGGTGGTGGCCGGGCTGGGGGTGTTCGGCCTTGCGTTTGCGGTGAATTCCTCGGTGCACTCCTACCTGATCCTGGCCTACGCGGGCTCGGAGAAGGCGGCGGAGGACGTCGGCTTTTACTACGCCGCCAATGCGCTGGGGCGCTTCATCGGCACCCTGCTGTCCGGGCTGCTGTACCAGTGGGGCGGGCTGCTGTACGGGCTGGTCGGCTCGGCGCTGATGCTGGCGATCTGCTGGGCGCTCACGCTCGCGCTGCCCCTGCGCCGGGCCGAAGCGGCCGCGGCGCGGGTTTGAGCAGGCGCCGCTCAGCGGATGCCGAGCAGCTGGACCTCGAAGTTGAGGGTGCTGTTGGGCGGGATCTTGCCCAGGTCGCGGGAGCCGTAGGCGGTCTCCGGCGGGCAGGTGAGCTTGGCGGTGCCGCCGACTTTCATCTTCTGGACGCCCTGGGTCCAGCACGGGATCACCTGGTTGAGGACGAAGCTGGCCGGCTGGCCGCGCTTGTGGGAGCTGTCGAACTCGGTGCCGTTGAGCAGCGTGCCCCGGTAATGGACCATGACCTGGCTGTTGGCCGTCGGGCTGTCGCCCTCGCCGGCCTTGAGGTGCTCGACCTTGACGCCGGACGGCAGGGTTTCGACGGCCGGTGCGGCGGAAACGGTGGCGGAAGCGGCCAGGAGGGCCGCGGCGAGAATCGGTGTGGCAATGTGCATGGTGAGGCTCCGTGGAGGTCGAGCGGCAGATTGTAGCCAAGACGCCGGCTGCTTCGTGCCTTTGCGGCGGTTTTAGCGCCGCTGCGGCCAGTACCAGCTGGGAACCCCCTTGCGCCCGCC
>JAKLLM010000106.1 GCA_023150125.1 Zoogloea sp. | reverse complement strand
GTGCACGCCCTGATCGTCGATACCCACGTCACCCCCGGCAACGTCAATGACGCCACGCCTTACCTTGAGCGCCTGGACCGGGCCCGCACGCGCTTCGATCTGAAGATCGGTGCGGTCGGCCTCGATGCCGGCTACTTCACCCCATGGGTGTGCAAAGGCATCGTCGAGCGCGGCCTGTATGGGGTGATGGGCTACCGCCGCCCCAGCCACCGGGAGGGGTACTTCCACAAACGCGAGTACGCCTATGATCCGCAGACCGACAGCTATCGCTGCCCGGCGGGGCAGATCATCGTCTATCGCGGCACCAACCGGACGGGCTATCGCGAATACGCCTCGGACCCCGGCCAATGCCGCCAGTGCCCGCAGCGCGCCCGCTGCACCCAGAGCCAGAACCACCAGAAGCTCATCACGCGCCACCTCTGGCAGCACTTCAAGGAGCAGATCGACGCCCATCGGCTGACCGATCTGGGCAAACGCCTCTACGCGCCACGCAAGGAAACCGTTGAACGCAGCTTTGCCGACGCCAAGGAGCTGCATGGGCATCGCTATGCGCGCTTTCGCGGACTGGCCAAGGTTCAAGCCCAATGCCTGCTCTCGGCCGCCT
This sequence comes from Zoogloea sp., assembly GCA_023150125.1. GTDB lineage: Bacteria > Pseudomonadota > Gammaproteobacteria > Burkholderiales > Rhodocyclaceae > Zoogloea. The sequence goes on along the minus strand of JAKLLM010000106.1, from coordinate 9,487 downwards.
GTCAGAACATGAAGAAGATCGCCCTGCTGCTGGCCCGCCGGGCAGCCGCCCTTTTTAACCCAAAATTCTGGCTTTACCGCGCCCCGACAGGCGCTCTACGCCGCCAACACGTCCTCTTTCTCCAGAGGAGCGCCACGGGCTCAGGCCGCTATCAGGCGTTTCCTGTCGTCTGAGAGGGCTTCAGAAAGCACGAACCCCCGGAAAAACCGGGGGTTCGTCAGCAGTCTGAGGCGACCCGAAGGTCGCCTTTTTTGATGTTGCGGAAACGCGTCAGTCGCGGTCGCCGCCGAAGGCCATGATCAGGTTGAGCAGGCTGACGAAGACGTTGTAAACGTCCAGATAGACCGCCAGCGTGGCCGTCACGTAGTTGGTCTCGCCGCCCTGCACGATGTTGCTGATGTCGTACAGGATGTAGCCCGAGAAGAGCAGCACCACCGCCGCCGAGATCACCAGGTGAAGCACCGGCATCTGCAGGAAGATGTTGGCCACCATCGCGAGCAGCACGACCACCAGGCCGACCGTCAGGAACTTGCCCATGTTGGTGAAGTCCCGCTTGGAGACACTGGCGATGCCGGCCATTGTGGCGAAGATTGCGCCGGTGCCACCGGCTGCCAGGGCGATCATCGAGCCGCCGTTGGAGAAGCCCAGGGCTACCTGCAGGATGCGCGACAGCATGAGGCCCATGAAGAAGGTGAAGCCCAGCAGCAAGGCCACCCCGAGGCCGCTGTTCTTGTTGCGCTCGATGCCCCAGAAGAAGGCGAACGAGATGCCCAGGAAGAGCATGAAGGCAATGAACGGGCTGCCTGCGAGGAACGAGAACTGCATCTGCACGCCAAGGAGCGCGCCGGCAACGGTCGGCACCATCGTGAGTGCGAGCAGCATGTAGGTATTGCGCAGCACGCGGTTTGCGCTTTGCGACAGAACCTGCGTTTGCTGACCGTAAGTGTCGAGTTGCATGAAAAACCTCCGGATTGATATCGAGCAGGGTAGCCTGCGGTGAATGAGAGTAGCGGAGGGGTGGGAAAGTTTCAATCATCCTGCACGCGTACTTTGCTAAGCTCCGCGGCATGCTAGAATCCGCGCCCTGCGGGAGGTGTGGCAGAGTGGTCGATTGCACCGGTCTTGAAAACCGGCAAGGGGAAACCCTTCGTGAGTTCGAATCTCACCGCCTCCGCCAGGCATTCATCAAAGCGCCCCGGTGGCGCTTTTTTGTTGGGTTTGCCCGGTATGGGCGTCCGGCATCGGGAGGCGCCATACTCGGGATGGAGGCCTGCTTGCAGTGGTGGTGCGAGTGTGAACAATGGCCGGGACAAAGACGCGGCAGGGATTGACCCGCATCTAGGCTAACGGAATACTTGCGTTTCAAGGGCAGCGGCCCTGAGTGTTCGTCCCCTATCATTTGCCTGTCCCGTGAATCGTGCCCCAGGATCCACCCTTCGTCCGTCGCCTCCCGTCGCAAGTTCGTCCTGAAGGCAGTGCAGCCTCGGCGGGCGAGCGCGTCGGTGATCCGCTGGATGCGGACGCCGCCGCGTTGCTGGCGGATATCGAGGCCTTCGACATCGAAGCCGCGCGGCGGCGGGTACAGGAAATCGACGCGCGCTACAGGGGGCTGAATCGCTCGAGCACGGTTTTTCCGGGCGTTACGGCCGATCCGGGCTTGCCCGTTGTCCCGGATATGCCCGAGGCGGAGCCCGTCTCGAAAGACGCGGTGCCCGAGGCGAGCAAAAAGGCCGGGCCGGGTGGGCTTCTCGGGCAGTTGCGCGATGAGGTTGCAGATCGGCAGCGGCGTGCCAGTGAAGCCTCGCAGGAGCAGGGGGCCATGCGCGCCACGCTCGACAGTCGCCTGCGCCTCGTCTTCGACTATCTCCATGATCTGTGCACCCAGCTCAATTACCTGAAGCCGCGGATCAATCGGGCCTATTTCTTTCTCGATTCCGACGACGCCTTTCGTGAGCTCAGCTGGCTCGAGGGCTTCACCGATCTGCGCTCCCTGCCCCAGCAGGAGGGGGGTGGAATCGAGCGCGTCACCTTCAGCTACACGCTGAAGGGGCCGGGCGAGCGCACGCTCGAGCGCGCCGGGCCGGGGGTCGAGCGCCTGCGGCACGTGCTATTCGACCTGGGCTTGCGCTTCGAATGCCGGGAGCTCCGGAACCGGCAGCGCGAACTCGAGCAGGCCTGGTTCACGGTGGCGGACGAGATCAATGTCCAGATGGTGTGGCGCGCCGACCTCGACAGGGGCATGGTGGTGGTGGAGAGCCGCAACCTGGAGCGTCTGGGCCATGCCGTGGTGAGCCTGCAGCCCGAATCCGTCGGAGAGGCGTTGCTCGACGAATTCGGGCGCCTCGTGCTGGGGCGCGAGAACAGCTTCCGCTCTTACATCGTCCGCTGAGCGGGCCGGTCAGGCCGGCTTGAGCAGGTCGAGGGCCACGGCCTCGGCCACCTTGATGCCATCGACGCCGGCCGACAGAATCCCGCCTGCGTAGCCCGCCCCTTCGCCGGCGGGGTAGAGGCCCTTCACGTTCAGGCTCTGGAGGTTATCCCCGCGGGTGATCCGCAGCGGTGACGAGGTGCGCGTCTCGACGCCGGTGAGGACGGCATCGTAGAGGTTGAAGCCGCGGATCTGGCGGTCGAAGGCGGGGATGGCCTCGCGGATCGCTGCGATCGCGTAATCGGGGAGGGCGGTGGACAGGTCGCCGAGGCGCACGCCCGGTTTGTACGAGGGTTCGACGCTGCCCAGCTTGGTGGACGGCCGGCCCTGCAGGAAGTCGCCGACCAGCTGCCCCGGCGCCTCGTAGGTGCCGCCGCCGAGCTCGAAGGCCCGGCTTTCCAGCTCGCGTTGCAGCGCGATGCCGGCCAGCGGGCCGCTGCCGGGGTAGTCTTCCGGCGTGATGCCGACCACGATGCCGGCGTTGGCGTTGCGCTCGTTGCGCGAATACTGGCTCATGCCGTTGGTGACGACGCGGTTGGGCTCGGACGTTGCGGCCACCACCGTGCCGCCGGGGCACATGCAGAAGCTGTAAACTGCGCGTCCGTTGGTGGCGTGGTGCACCAGCTTGTAGTCGGCGGCGCCGAGCAGCGGGTGGCCGGCATGGGGGCCGAGGCGGGCCTTGTCGATCAGCGATTGCGGGTGTTCGATGCGAAAGCCCACCGAAAACGGCTTGGCCTCCATGAAGACGCCCTTGTCGTGGAGCATCTCGAAGGTGTCGCGGGCGCTGTGGCCGAGTGCCAGAACGACGTGGTCGGCGGCGATCTCGTCGCCGGTGGCGGTCTTCACGCCGCGCACCTGGCCGTTGTCGATGATGAGCTCGGTGACCCGCTGCTCGAAGCGGATCTCGCCGCCCAGTTCGCGGATCTCTGCGCGCATGTTCTCGACCATGCCGACCAGCCGGAAAGTGCCGATGTGCGGCTTCGAGACGTAAAGGATTTCCTCGGGGGCGCCGGCCTTCACGAACTCGGTGAGCACCTTGCGGCCGTAGTGTTTCGGGTCCTTGATCTGGCTGTAGAGCTTGCCGTCCGAGAAGGTGCCCGCGCCGCCTTCGCCGAACTGCACGTTCGATTCCGGGTTGAGGGTGTTCTTGCGCCACAGACCCCAGGTGTCCTGGGTGCGCTCGCGCACCGCCTTGCCGCGCTCCAGCACGATCGGGCGGAACCCCATCTGCGCCAGCACCAGTGCCGCAAAGATGCCGCAGGGGCCGAAGCCGATGACCACCGGGCGCTTGCCGAAGCCCTCCGGCGCCTTGCCGACGAAATGGTAGCGGGTGTCGGGGGCGGGCTTGACGTGGATGTCGCCGGCGAACTTCCTGAGCAGCGCCGCCTCGTTCTTCACCTCGAGGTCGATGATGTAGATGAAGGACAGCGCACTCGCCTTGCGCGCATCGTAGCTGCGCTTGAAGACGGTGAAGCCGACGAGGTCGGTGGCCGGGATGTCGAGGCGCCTGGCGATCGCGGCGGGCAGGGCGTCGGCCGCGTGGTCGAGGGGGAGGCGGAGTTCGGAGAGTCGCAGCATGCGTGTCATGGCGGGGTGCTTGATCCCGCAGATGGCGTTTTCGGGCCCGGATTTTAACCCGATTCCCGGCCCGGGGCGCCGGCCGGCGCGCTTCAGGTGGTGCGGGCTTTCAGGTAAATTCGGATGGTGGGCTGCAGCTGTTCGTAAAAATCGAAATATCCTGCGTTTCTTCGGAGAGACGGCCGTGAATCTCAAGCACCTTTTTTATTTCTGGAAGACCGCTCGCAGCGGTGGCGTCGTGAGGGCCGGCGAGCTGCTGCACGTGACGCCGCAGACCATCAGCGGCCAGATCCGCCTGCTCGAGGAAAGCCTGGATACCCAGCTCTTCACCCGCGACGGGCGTTCCCTCGAGCTGACCCCGGCAGGCCGGCTGGCGATGGAGTATGCGGACGAGATGTTTTCCCTGAGCGCCGAGCTGGAGCAGGCGCTGCGTCATCACCCGAAGGGCCGGCCGGTGGAGTTTCGCGTCGGCGTGTCGGATGCGGTGCCCAAGTCGCTCGCCTATCGCCTGCTGCATCCGGCGGTCGATCCGGTGGATCCGGTACGCATCATCTGCCGTGAATGGCGGCTCGACCGCCTGCTGGCCGAGCTGGCGATCCACCGGCTGGATCTCGTGATCGCCGATTCACCCATCCCGCCGTCGGTGGATGTCCGTGCCTACAACCACCTCCTGGGGGATTCGGGCTTGAGCTTCTTCGCCGCCCGTGCGCTGGTCGATCCGGCGACGCCGGCTTTTCCCGAGTGCATGGGGGCGCTGCCGGCGCTGCTGCCCGGTGAGGATTCGGCGATCCGGCGCAAGTTCGTCGACTGGCTGGACCGTAAACGCCTGCGTCCCCGCATCGCCGGCGAGTTCGACGACACAGCCCTGATGACGGCCTTCGGCCGGGCGGGGGTCGGTGCCTTTGCGGTGCCCACCGCCATCGAGGCGGAAACCCTTGCCGGGGGCGAACTGGTCCTGCTGGGGCGTGCCGAGGACGTGCGCGTGGAATACTTTGCGATCTCGGTGGAGCGGCGCCTGACCCATCCCTGCGTTCTGGCCATCTCCGAGGCCGCCCGGGCCGGTTTGGGAGCCCTCGAGCGCGATGCCGGCCCACTCCCGCGAGGCAAATGAAAAACCCCCGCGCGAGCGTTGGCCCGGGCGGGGGTTGGGTTGAGGCCGAGTGGCGTCAGGCGTTTTGCTGAATGCCTGCCACGAGCCAGCCAGATTCGCCGCTCCGCGGCTTGGTGAGGTGCCAGACTTCGTCGATGGCTTCCGGCGCGGCATTGACGTCCGCGCGGAGCAGGCCGGTGACGCGCACGCTGACGATGTAGCGGGCAGCCTCTTCGGTCACGTCGAGGACCTCGGCGTTGAGCGAGACGACGTCCGTCTTCTGGGTGCCACTGCCTTGCTCCATCCAGTTCATCTTGATCTCGGCGAACAGTTCCGGAGTGGTGTATTCACGGATGTCCTCGAGATTGCGGGCGTCGTTGGCGGCCTGCAGACGGATGAAGTTGACCTTGGCGTTGCGCACGAAGGCGTCAGCGTCGAAGTCGGCCGGAATCGAGCCCGCCGGCTGAGCGTCGGCAGGGGCCGGCTGAGCGCTGCTGGCTGCTGCGTAAGCCGGCTGGCTGGTGCCGCCACCGTACTGGGAAGGATTCGAGCCGGTGTAGTTCATGGCACCCGCACCCGCACCCGCACCCGCACCCGCACCCGCCATGGCCGGCTGCTGAGCCGCGGCGCGGCGACGCAGGAAGAAGCCGACCAGCATCATCACCGCGACGGCGATCAGGCCCATCATCATCATGGAGGCGAGTTCTTCGCCGAAGCCGAAGTGGGAGGCGAGGGCCGCCAGGCCGATGCCTGCGGCGAGACCTGCCAGCGGGCCCATCCAGGAGCGCTTGGGCTGTGCCTGGGGTGCAGCCGGCGTGCCGGCCTGCTGGGCGCGGTTCGGCACAGCAGCTGCGGTGGGGGCTTGGGCCGGGGTGGCGGGCGTTGCCGTTGCGGACTTCGGCTGGCTGAGCTCCTGGCGCTGCATCCCGGAGGATTTGCCGCCGCCGAAGCGCTTGGCCGCGTCCGCGTCGCCGGTCGCCAGCGTCAGGCCCAGGGCGAGCGTGGCGGTCAGCAGGGCGAAGGATTTCATGGGGGGTCTCCTGTTGTTAGGGGTAACCGTGGAAGGATAGCCCGCGCAGAATATAAATAAAATCAGAATTGTTGATATGTTTTGTTCGATAAAAATTGAATGTCGAGTGACCGGGGTGATCCCGATGGAGGGCTTCTGGAAGGGGGGTGCCCTCTAAGTCACGGAGGCGAAAGAGAAAAAGCCTGCCCGTTGGCGGATCTGGCGAAAAACCTCGAAAGGCACACAGCGTAACGAGTTCAGCCGATCCCGCGGCGCAATAAAGTTGATCTGTGTCAAAATGTCGCCCTTATCGCGGGGTATCCTTCCGCGGAAGCCTGCCGACAATTTGTCGAAAGGCCATGGGGGGTTTTGTTTTTCTTTATTGAGGTGACTCACATGCAATCGCAGACTTACAACTATAAAGTCGTGCGGCAGTTCGCCATCATGACGGTGGTATGGGGCATCGTGGGCATGCTGGTCGGCGTTATCGCCGCAGCACAGCTCGTGTGGCCCGAATTGAACGTTGCCGAATGGCTGCACTTCGGACGGCTTCGCCCGCTCCACACCAACGCGGTTATCTTTGCGTTCGGTGGCTGCGCTCTCTTTGCCACGTCTTACTACTGCGTTCAGCGTACCTGCCACACCACACTGTTCGCTCCGGGTCTTGCCGCCTTCACCTTCTGGGGCTGGCAACTGGTCATCCTCCTCGCCGCGATCACTCTGCCGCTGGGCTGGACTTCCGGCAAGGAATACGCCGAGCTCGAGTGGCCGATCGACATCCTGATCACCGTGGTGTGGGTGTCCTACGCCATCGTGTTCTTCGGCACCATCGGCACCCGCAAGACCACCCACATCTACGTGGCCAACTGGTTCTACGGCGCCTTCATCATCACCGTCGCGCTGCTGCACCTGGTTAACAGCGCCGAGATCCCCGTCACCCTGGGCAAGTCCTACTCGGCCTACGCCGGTGTGCAGGATGCGATGATCCAGTGGTGGTACGGCCACAACGCCGTGGGCTTCTTCCTGACCGCGGGCTTCCTGGGCATGATGTACTACTTCGTGCCGAAGCAGGCTGGCCGTCCGGTGTACTCCTACCGCCTGTCGGTGGTGCACTTCTGGGCGCTGATCTTCACCTACATGTGGGCGGGCCCGCACCACCTGCACTACACCGCGCTGCCCGACTGGACCCAGTCCGTCGGCATGGTCTTCTCGCTGATCCTGCTGGCTCCGTCCTGGGGTGGCATGATCAACGGCATCATGACCCTGTCCGGCGCCTGGCATAAGCTGCGCACCGACCCGATCCTGAAGTTCCTGATCACCTCCCTGTCGTTCTATGGCATGTCGACCTTCGAAGGCCCGATGATGTCCATCAAGACCGTCAATGCGCTCTCCCACTACACCGACTGGACCGTCGGCCACGTGCACTCCGGTGCCCTCGGCTGGGTTGCGATGGTGTCCATCGGCGCGATGTACTACCTGATCCCGCGCATGTACGGCAAGACCGAGATGTACTCCACCAAGCTGATCACGGCCCACTTCTGGATCGCGACCATCGGCATCGTGCTGTACATCGCTTCCATGTGGATCTCCGGCGTGATGCAGGGCCTGATGTGGCGTGCCACCAACCCGGACGGTACCCTGACCTACTCCTTCGTCGAGTCCGTGAAGGCCAGCTACCCGTTCTGGGCTATCCGTGTCCTGGGTGGTGTGCTGTTCCTCACTGGCATGTTCATCATGTTCTACAACATGATGAAGACGATCGCCGGTCAGAAGGCCTACGACGCTCCGGTGCTGGCACCTGCCGGCGCTCACGCCTGATCGGGAGGGAAAATAATCATGGCTCAATCGAATCACGACATCATCGAACGCAAGGTTGGCTTGCTCATCGTCCTCACGCTCCTCACCGTGAGCGTGGGCGGCCTTGTCGAAATCGTTCCGCTGTTCTTCCAGCACTCGACCACCACGCCGGTCGAAGGGCTCAAGCCCTACGACCCGGTTCGGCTGGTCGGCCGGGATGTGTACATCCGCGAAGGCTGCTACAACTGCCATTCGCAGATGATCCGCCCCTTCCGTGCTGAAACCGAGCGCTACGGTCACTACTCCGTCGCCGGCGAGTACGTCTATGACCACCCGTTCCAGTGGGGCTCCAAGCGTACCGGCCCCGATCTGCACCGTGTCGGTGGCCGTTACTCCGACCAGTGGCATCGTGTTCACCTCCTGAACCCGCGCGATGTGGTGCCCGAGTCCAACATGCCGGCTTTCCCGTGGCTTGACCGCCCGGCCAAGATCGACGACATCGAGGCCAAGATGACCGCGCTGCGCAAGGTGGGCGTGCCGTACAGCGACGAAGAGATCCAGGGTGCCCGCAAGGCGCTCGAAGGCAAGACCGAGCTCGACGCGGTGATCGCGTACCTGCAGGGTCTCGGCACCGCGCTGAATTCCGGCAAGGCTGCTCCGGCGCCTGCTGCAGAAGCTGCGCCGGCTCCGGCCGCCGCGGCCTCCGGCAGCTGAGCCGCTTCAGGACGAGCATTCTAAGAACGAAGGAGTGTGACCTTGGATATCAATGAAGCACGTACGGTGGTTACCGTCCTGGGGCTGGTGTGTTTCATCGCCATCACCCTGTGGGCCTACAGCGGGCGCGCACGCAAGGGGTTTGACGAGGCAGCACTCCTGCCGTTCAGCGAGGACGACTTGCCCGCCCTGAAGGGCGGGCAAACCAAGGAAGGAAATAAAAATGGCTGACTTTGTTAGCGGTTTCTGGAACGCCTATGTGATGGTGCTGGTGTTCCTGAGCATTGCGTTCTGCGTGTTCGTGCTGGTTTCGAACAACAAGGCGCGGACGTCTGGCCCGGTGGGTCTGCATGACCACATCTGGGACGAGACCCTGCAGGAGTACAACAATCCGCTGCCCCGCTGGTGGATGTACATGTTCTGGATCACGATCATCTTTGCGATCGCCTATCTGGCCATGTACCCCGGCTTCGGCAACAACCAGGGCAAGCTGGGCTGGTCTTCCGGCGGTCAGTGGCAGGCTGAGCAGAAGGCCGCGGCCGAGAAGTACGGCCCGATCTTCGCCAAATTCCGCTCCATGGATCTCAACGCCGTCGCCGGCGACAAGGAAGCCAATGCGATGGGCCAGCGCCTGTTCCTGACCTACTGCGCCCAGTGTCACGGCGCTGACGCGAAGGGTGCCAAGGGCTTCCCGAACCTGACCGACAGCGACTGGCTGTACGGTGGTGAGCCGGAAACCATCCGGACCACCGTGCTCGGCGGCCGCCAGGGCATGATGCCCCCGTTCGGCCCGGCGCTCGGCGCTGACGGCACGAAGGACGTGGCCAACTATGTCCGCTCCCTGTCTGGTCTGGCCCACGATTCCCTGCGC
>JAKLLM010000105.1 GCA_023150125.1 Zoogloea sp. | reverse complement strand
CCCCAACGAAGCCCGCCTGCGCCACCAGCAGGCAACCAGCCCCCGCTCCTTCCACGGCGCCATCTGGGGCAGCAAGGCCAACCACGCCAACGTGACCGCCTACGACGTCGCGGTTGGGCTCGGCCAGGCCGTGACTGATCCGGGTTTCTACCGCTACCTGTGTGCAGTGGCGGACTGGAGGCTGAAGAAACCGGCGGCGGGGATACCGGATCGCGAAGGGATCTTAACCTGGAAGAAATTCACACAAGCGCACGACAAGTACTTCTCGAAGGAGCCTCAGGAACGCAAAGAACTCATCGAGGAAAGCTCAACTTACTACTCAACAGGCATCCTTCCTAAAAGCGTCAAATCCATCGCAGAACGCCCCAAGGCCATCATCGCGGAAACCACAGACGGCCGCAGTCCGCCCATAAAAACGACTGGGAAGCCGACATGACGACCGCAAGCGATAGAATCAACGCGAAGCGCAAACGAAGCTGGATATTTCTGGCGACGGTGGGGGCCATAGTGTTCCTCCTTAGCCTCACAGCCTGGACGCTCTATCTGACACAGGCTGATCTACACGTCTTCAGCAACCCTGAGGTCAGTTCGATGGAAAAATGGAAAACCTGGCTCGCCCTACCACTGCTGGCCACCTGCCTGGCTCTACTCGCCCAATGGGGCTGGAGTAGCAGCCGAGACGCCCGAAACGAAGCTCAGGCCCGTCAGCAGGAAACAGCCCGGCAAGCCAACGCCGCAGCCCTCGCCAGGGAGGCCCCGCGGGAATACGTCCTGGAAGTCATCGGCCTCGGCGTCTCCCTCGACAAGCACCGCCAGGGCAAGCTTTGGGATGCGCTGCAGAAAGGCCACCCCTTCGGGACGATCCGGGAACAGGATCCGGAAAAATGGCCCTGGAGCGAAAACGACAAGGACGGAGCAGAAGGCAACGCCATCGCCTCGGCGCTGCGAAACGGGATCGGGGGCTTGCCGATGTACTGGCCAGCACCGTCTTTTTACGCAGGCAACGCCATTGAGGACTCGGACTTTCCCTCCTCCATCCACGACCCCGCAGTGGGGATCGTCGGGATGACAAGCTCAAACGGTCTTGACCTGACGCTATTCATTCCCGCCGATTACGCCAAATCCGACCATCCAGATCGGTTGATTGAAAAGGCGTTTGCCTTTTTCGACGCCCATCCGGACATCCCCTATCTGGTTGTCGCAAGCAACGATGGTCTATACAACCGCAACCTCGAGCGCCCCAAAGGCACGCAGCCCCTCGTCTACGACGGCTACTACGTTCCCTCCATGCCCGCCTCCTCGGCCCTATTCGTCCTCGCCCGCCGTGAGCGGGTCGACGTGCTCAGGCCCTTTGCCTTCGAAGACGTCAGCCAGGATGAGCGCGGTTCGGTGCAGAACAGAACAGGCCTTGCGCGTCGCCTCCTGCGTGCGCACGACGTACTCTCCGAGCAGCTCGGCCAGGCCATGGGCAACGGCCGCCTAGACCGCTGGCCCACCGTCCCCGAGTGGCTCGCCGAGACCGCCCGCTTTGCCAAACGCCCAGATGTCCTCGGCCCCGAGTCCGTCTCCCTCCTCCACCCTGGCGACGACGTGGTGCATCTGCCCAAGGGCTACAAACCCACCCCCTGGTTCCCGATCCCCTGGAACAAATATCAGCTCGAAGTCTTCGACCGCCTCCCCACCCTCGGCTACCTCCACCGCCCCACCTACATCCCCCTTACCGACGCCGACGGCAAGCCGCTCACCCGCCAATCCGACCGCACCGCAGCTCTAATACAAGGCTGGCAGGACGCCCTTCTCACCCTCCCCGAGGCTCAGCGCAAGACGGCCCTCAAGCGCGTCATCAGCAGCACCGGCGACACCCCCGACAAGCTCGTCGAGCTCACCGCCCTCATCAACGCCCAGGCCGAAGCCGGCGGGCCCGAGCTTCACCTCGACAAGCCAAACGAGTGGATCAATACCGATGCCCGCCTCGGCAATACCGGCTCGGCCAGCTGGTTCATGAACATGGCCCTCGGCGTAATGGGCAGCTACATCGACGGCGGCGTCAGCGCCGCGATCAACCTGCGCAACGACCGCGAGGCGAGCCTGATCTTCATCAGCCCGCCGCCGCCGGAGAAGGTCAAGGCCCAGGGCACGGCGATCTTCAAGAACCAGGTGACACCCGCCATCGACCCGGCCAATTATGCGCAGCCCTAGCTGGAAAACCTGGCTTGGCCTCCCGCTGCTGGCCGCGTGTCTGGTGCTCCTCGCCCAATGGGGCTGGAGCATGGCCAGCGAGGCCCGTGCTGAAGCCCAGCTCAAAGCACAACACGACGCGCAGCAAATCAACGCCGCAACCCTGACAAAGGCAGCCCCCCGCGAGTACGTCCTCGAAGTCATCGGCCTAGGCGTCTCCCTCGACAAGCACCGCCAGGGCAAGCTGTGGGACGCCCTGCAGAACGGCCATCCCTTCGGGACGATCCGGGAGCAGGACCCCGAAAAATACCCTTGGAGCGAAATCGACAAGGATGGCGCGGAAGGCAGTGCCCTAGCCTCAACCCTGCAGAATGGGATCCGCGGCCTCCCCATGTACTGGCCCTCACCATCCTTTTACGCGGGCAACGCTGTTGAAGATTCAGACTTTCCGTCCGCAGCCAGCGACCCCGCAGTTGGTGTCGTGGGCATGACGAGTTCCAATGGCCTGGACCTGACACTCTTCATCCCTGCTGGCTACGCCAAGTCCGATCATCCTGACCGATTGATAGAAAATGCTTTTGCATTTTTCGATGCGCACCCAGACATCCCTTATCTGGTCGTCGCAAGCAACGATGGGCTGTATAACCGCCACCTCGAACGTCCCAAAGGCACGCCCCCCCTTGTCTACGACGGATATTACGTCCCCTCCATGCCCGCCTCCTCGGCCCTCTTCGTCCTCGCCCGACGCGAGCGGATCGAGGTGCTACGGCCCTTCGCGTTCGATGACACGGACCAGGATGAGCGCGGACCGATTCAAAACCGCTACGGACTCGCACGCCGCCTTTTCCTTAGCTACGCGGATCTTGCAGAAGCGTACGGCCAGGCCATGGGCAACGGCCGCCTTATCCGCTGGCCCACCGTCCCCGAGTGGCTCGCCGAGACCGCCCGCTTTGCCAAGCGCCCCGACGTGCTCGGCCCCGAGTCCGTTTCCCTCCTCCACCCCGGCGACGACGTGGTGCATGTGTCCAAGGGCTACAAACCCACCCCCTGGTTCCCGATCCCCTGGAACAAGTACCAGCTCGAAGTCTTCGACCGCCTCCCCACCCTCGGCTACCTCCACCGCCCCACCTACATCCCCCTCACCGACGCCGACGGCAAGCCCCTCACCCGCCGCGCCGAGCGCACCGCGGCCCTCGCCGCCGGCTGGCAGGACGCCCTCCTCACCCTACCCGAGGCCCAGCGCAAGACGGCGCTCAAACGCGTCATCATCAGCACCGGCGACAACCCCGACAAGCTCGTCGAGCTCACCGCCCTCATCAACGCCCAGGCCGAAGCCGGCGGGCCGGAGCTGCGTCTCGACAAACCAAATGAGTGGATCAACACCGACGCCCGCCTCGGCAACACCGGCTCGGCCAGCTGGTTCATGAACATGGCCCTCGGCGTGATGGGCAGCTACATCGACGGCGGCGTCAGCGCCGCCATCAACCTGCGCAACGACCGCGAGGCCAGCCTGATCTTCATCAGCCCGCCGCCGCCCGAGAAGCTTCAGCGCCAGGGCCGCGCGGTGTTCAAGAACCAGGTGACGCCCGCCATCGACCCGGCCAACTACGGACAAAACTGATTTGCCGGATTCGCGGAAACGCTGTAAAAGGCCTTGGGGCTGGCGGGTGCGTCACTCAAGGCATGATGGCCCGGTGGGGCTCGGCGCCATGCCGTTCAGGCAGCCGGCGCGGGCTCCGGCGGCAGCCACAGGCAATGGCCCTTGTTGGCCTTGGCTATCTCGCCGAGCACCTTGGCGTGGCCCTCCAGTTCGTCGGCGGTGGCGCGCAGCACGCGTAGCGGTGGGCGCTCGGTCGGCACGATGTCGCCCTCCACGTCTTCGACCTGGGGCGCCGGCTCGTCGAGGGCCATGATCAGGCTTTCCTGGCCGCGGGTCATGGCCAGGTAGACGTCCGCCAGCAGCTCGGCGTCGAGCAGCGCGCCGTGCAGGGTACGGTGGGTGTTGTCGATGTCGTAGAACGAGCACAGGGCGTTGAGGGACGCCTTCTTGCCCGGGTTCTGTTCCTTGGCGAGCTTGAGGGTGTCGATCACGCTCGGGCAGATCGCCGTGAGCACCGGCTTGCCGAGCATGCCCAGCTCGTTGTTCAGGAAGCCCACGTCGAAGGCTGCGTTGTGGATCACCAGCTCGCTGCCGGCAACGAAGGCGCAGAACTCGTCTGCCACGTCCTTGAACAGCGGCTTGTCGGCCAGGAAATCCAGGGTGATGCCGTGCACCGCCACCGCACCGGCGTCGATGTCGCGCTGGGGGTTCACATAGACGTGGTAATGGCGGCCGGTGAGCTTCCGGTCGATGATCTCGACGCCGGCGATTTCGATCAGCCGGTCGCCGGTCTTCCAGTCGAGGCCGGTGGTTTCGGTATCCAGAACGATCTGTCTCATGCCTTGCTTTCTCCTGCTTCGACGGCCTTGCCGCTCTTGCGCACGGCTTCGACGCCGCGGCGGGCCAGCGCGTCGGCCCTTTCGTTTTCCACGTGGCCGGCGTGGCCACGCACCCACAGCCACTTGATCTGGTGGCGGGACGCCTCGGCGTCGAGGGCGCGCCAGAGGTCTTCGTTCTTGACCGGTGCCTTCGAGGCGGTCTTCCAGCCCCGCGCCTTCCAGCCGTGGATCCACTCGGAAATGCCCTTCTGCACATACTGGGAGTCGGTGTGCACGCGGGCCGTCACCGGGCGCTTGAGGGCCGCGAGGGCGCGGATCACCGCCAGCAGCTCCATGCGGTTGTTGGTGGTGGCAGGCTCGCCGCCCCACAGCTCCTTCTCGTGGGGGCCGGCCCGCAGGATCGCGCCCCAGCCGCCGGGGCCAGGGTTGCCCGAGCAGGCTCCGTCGGTATAGATGTCAATCTCGTCCACTGTTTCTCTCGTCGGTCGATTTTTGCGAGCAGCCCTTGGATGGGCTGCCCGCTTTCTGTATGAGGGGCGCCAGCGCCCGGCCGGCCGCCCGGCGCTCCCACTTGGGCATGATCAGGCGCATGCTGTGCACCCGCTTGATCGCCTGGATGATGTAAACGCCTCCGCCTATCGGCCACCAGCGTTCGCCGGCGCAGTCCAGCCAGGTGAGGCGTTGCAGCCACTGCTCCTGGTCGACGGCCGGCACGAAGCAGCCCGAGGCCTGCAGCCCGGTCTCGAAGCCGAGCAGCGCCAGCCAGTCCTTCAGGCGCCGCAGCGACAGGTACTGCCCGTGCCACGGGTAGCCCGTCGCCTCGCCGGCCAGGCGCCTTCGCAAGCCAAAGAGGCTGAGCGGGTTGAAGCCGGCAATCACCACCTGCCCTTCGGGAACCAGCACCCGCTCGACCTCGCGCAGCACCTGGTGAGGGTTGCTGGCAAACTCGAGCACGTGGGGCAGCAGCACCAGGTCGACGCTGGCGGCGGCAAAGGGCAGCGCGGTGTAGTCGGTTTCGACCTGCACCCGGCCACTGCCCGCCGTGAAGCGGAAAGGCATGCGGTTGGTGCGCAGGAAGTCGAACTCCGGCGCGCCGAGCTGCACCGCGTTGTAGCCGAAGATGTCGGCTACCAGCGCGTCGAAGCGGGCCGTCTCCCAGGCTGTCACGTAGCGTCCCAGCGGGGTGTCGAACCAGGCGTGCAGGCCGGGGAAGGATTCAGGCTGGGTCATTGGCAGGGACGAAGGGCAAACGGCTGTCTGACCGGCAGGATGGCGCTACAATCGGCAAATGCAGATTATCCCTCTTCCCGCGTTTCGCGATAACTATATCTGGCTGCTGCGTTCTGGTTCCCACGCCGTCGTGGTGGATCCGGGCGATGCCGCGCCCGTCCTCGGCTACCTGGCCGATGAAGGGCTGAGCCTGGCGGCCATCCTCGTCACCCATCACCACCCGGACCACGTGGGCGGGGTCATGACGCTTCTCGAGCACGCCGCGGTGCCGGTGTTCGGCCCGGCCCTCGAGACGATCCCGGGCCTGACCCACCCGGTGGGCGAAGGCGACGAGGTGTCGGTCCCTGCCCTCGGCCTCAGCCTGCGCGTGCTCGACATCCCCGGCCATACCGCGGGCCACGTGGGTTATTACGCCGCGCCGGCGCTGTTCTGCGGCGACACCCTGTTTGCAGCGGGCTGCGGGCGGCTCTTCGAGGGCACGCCGACGCAGATGTTCGACTCGCTGCAAAAGCTGGCGGCCCTGCCGGGTGATACCCAGGTCTATTGCACCCACGAGTACACGCTCTCCAACCTGGCCTTTGCCGCCGCGGTCGAGCCGGGCAACCCGGCCATCGCCGAGCGGACCGCCCGTTGCGAGGCGATCCGGGCCGGGCAGCAGCCCACCGTGCCTTTTCCGCTGGCGGGCGAGCTGCTCACCAACCCCTTCCTGCGCGCTCACGAGCCGGCTGTCGTACGCCAGGCCGAAGCCCGGGCTGGCGGCGCGCTGGCTTCGCCGGTGGAGGTGTTTGCTGCGCTGCGTGAATGGAAGAACAGTTTCTGATCAGACGACCGGCCGCAGGGAGGCCGCGGCGATCCGGTTGCGCCCGCCCTCCTTGGCCTGGTAGAGGGCTTCGTCGGCCTGCCGGATGAGATCGGCCGAGTCGCTGTGCCCCCGGGCCGGCACGACGGTCGCCACGCCCGCGCTGATGGTCACCACCCCCGAATCGGGCCCGGCGTAGCGGTGGGTGATGCGCAGGCCTTCCACGTTGGCGCGCATGGCTTCCGCCACCAGCAGGGCCCCGCCCAGGTCGGTGTCGGGCAGGATCACGGCAAACTCCTCGCCGCCGTAGCGGGCCACCAGGTCGGCCGGGCGGCGCAGGGTGGCTTGCAGGCTGCGGGCCACCGCCTTGAGGCATTCGTCACCCACCTGATGGCCATAGCCGTCGTTGAACTGCTTGAAACGATCCACGTCGCACAGCAGCATCGACAGGGGTTTGCCCTGGCGGCAGGCGCGACGCCATTCGCGCAGCAGGGTTTCGTCGAACTGCCGCCGGTTGGGAATGCCGGTGAGGCCGTCCAGGGACGACAGGCGGGTGAGCTCCTGGTTGGCGTGGTCGAGCTTGCGGGTGAGGATCAGCAGCGAGTAGCGCATCTGGGCGATGCGCTGCATCGCGCGCACTTTTGCCGCCAGCACGATCTCGGACACCGGCTTGATCAGGTAGTCGTCGCCGCCGACCGCGATGGCTTTTTCCAGGTCTTCGTCACTGGTGCGGGCGGTCAGAAAGATGATCGGCGTCCACTCGCCGGCCTGTTCGAGCTGGCGGATGCGCCGCGCGACCTCGAAACCGTCCATGCCCGGCATGATGATGTCGAGGAGGATGAGGTCGGGGTGCTCTTTCTGGAACAGCTCGATCCCCTTCTCGCCGTCCCGGGCCAGGATGGGTTCGATGCCGATCTTGCGCAACTGATGGGACACCAGCGTTGCGCTCGTCAGGGTGTCCTCGATCAACAGGGCTCTCAAAGGGGTCTCTGCTCGGTGGTGATGAATGGACGGGCGTAGGGCCGCACGGCCCGGTGGCCGCGCGTCAAGGTGCGTACTTTAGCGGATTCCGGCAGCCGCGCGTAACGCCCGGGGCACCGGCTGCGAGGGTTTTCGGGCATTGAAGCCGGTTTGACCCCTCCCACGAGGGGTGGATAAAATCACGCCTTTGCTTATTGCGCGACAAAACCCGATGTTTCCGAGAGTTATCGCGCTGCTCCTGTCGCTTCTGGGAGCTGGGCCACTGATGGCGGACGGCCCGGACGACGCACTACCCGGGCTCGTCCAGGCAAGCACCCTCGATGCCGTCCCCGCGGCGCAAGAGCCCCAGGTGGTCTTCGAGATCCGCGAGCAGCACGTCCGGGTGCCCACCATCGACCTCACCACCGAGCCCGACGACCTGTGGGAGCGCATCCGGCGGGGCTTCTCGATGCCGGACCTCAACACCGACCTCGTCACCGACCGGCAGATCTACTACATCAACCGCCCCGGCGCCCTGCGCCAGATCTTCACCCGCGGCCAGCGTTACCTCTACCACATCGTCGAAGAGCTCGAGCGGCGCGGCATGCCCACCGAGCTCGCCCTGCTGCCGATGGTGGAGAGCGCCTTCAACCCGATGGCGCTGTCGTCGGCCCAGGCTTCCGGCCTGTGGCAGTTCATTCCGTCCACCGGCAAGAACTACAAGCTCGAGCAGAACTGGTGGGTCGACGAGCGGCGCGACGTGATCGCCTCCACCAACGCCGCCCTCGACTACCTGCAGACCATCTACGAGATGCACGGCGACTGGCATCTTGCCCTGGCCTCCTACAACTGGGGCGAAGGCGCGGTGGGCCGGGCGGTGGCCAAGAACCGGGCGGCGGGCTTGCCCACCGAGTACCAGCACCTCAACATGCCGGGCGAGACGCGTTACTACGTGCCCAAGCTGCAGGCCCTCAAGAACATCGTTGCGCAGCCCGAACTCTTCGGGCTCAGCCTGCCCCGCATTCCCAATCGGCCCTACTTCGTCACCGTCGAGAGCCGGGTCGCCCTCGACCTGGCCACGGCGGCGCGCCTGTCGGAAACCTCGGTGGACGAGATCCTGGCCCTCAACCCGGGTTACAAGCGCCCGGTGCTACCCACCAGCGGCTCCATGTCGTTGGTGATCCCGGCGGACAAGGTCGAGGCTTTCCTGGTCAACCTGCAGCGGCACGACCCGGCCAGCGCCAGCTGGAAAACCTACGAGCTGCGCGAGGGCGAGGCCCTCGAGGGCGTGGCCGACCGGCTGGGCATTTCGGCCAGCCGCCTGCGCCAGGTTAACGGGCTGTCGCCGCGGGCGCGCATCGGTACGGGCTACACCCTGATCGTGCCGTCCGAGAGCGAGGGCGACCGCATCACCCTGTCCAACCTCCTGCCGAACCGGCCCCAGCCGGGCGCCATCGAGCCGCCGCCGCCCCGGGCCCTGATCCAGCGCACCACGGTGCGTGGCAAGAACGGCCGGCCGGTCGTCATCGAGCGCAAGGTTCCCGTGAGCGCGCCGTCCGTGGCCAGCAGCCGGGGCAAGGGCAAGGCGGAAGCCCAGCCCGCAGCCCGGGGCAAGGCCTCCACCCGGCCCGAGCCAAAGGCAGCCAGCAAGCCGGCACCTGCCAGGCCGGCTGCGCCGGCAAAGAAGCCGCGTTGATGTGCCCCGCAATGAGCGCCTCCGGGCGCTCATTGCTTTTGGCTGGAGAGCGCTCCCTGCCGGCCCTCAGCTCACCAGATGACAGCGGACCACGCAGGTATCCGACACCCGGCGTTCGTCCGGATAGTGCGTGCGGCAGCGTTCGACAGCCTCGCTGCAGCGGGGGTGGAAATGGCAGCCTGACGGCGGGTTGAGCGGCGAAGGCATGTCGCCCCGGGTGATGCCGTCGGCCTTGCGGCCCGCTGCATCGACGCGCGGCACCGCGGCCAGCAGCATGCGGGTGTAGGGGTGGCGCGGGTTGCCGAGGACTTCCTCCGCCCTCCCCCGCTCGACGATCCGCCCCAGGTACATCACCGCCACGTGATGGGCCAGGTAATCCACCACCGCCAGGTTGTGGGTGATGAACAGGTAGGACAGGCCGTACTCGGCCTGCAGCTCGCGCAGCAGGTTGAGGATCTGGGCCTGCACCGACACGTCGAGGGCGCTGGTCGGCTCGTCGCAGACGATCAGGCTGGGCGAGACGGCCAGCGCGCGGGCAATGGCGATCCGCTGGCGTTGCCCCCCGGAGAACTCATGGGGAAAGCGGTCGCGCATCGCCGGGTCGAGGCCGACCCGGGTGAGCAGCGCGTCGATCCGGGCCGCGCGGGCGCTGGCGTCGGGTTCGACGCCCAGGGCGAGCATGCCCTCCTCCAGGATCTCGCCGACCCGCATGCGCGGGTTGAGGGAGCTGAACGGGTCCTGGAAGATCATCTGCAGCTCCCGCCGCAGGGGCTGCCACTCGCGTGGGCTGAGGTCCAGCAGGTTCTGCCCGCCATAGCGGGCCTGGCCGCCGCTGGCGGGCAC
>JAKLLM010000104.1 GCA_023150125.1 Zoogloea sp. | reverse complement strand
GACATGGTCCGCGAGGTCAAGAAGCTCGGCCTCGAAACCTGCGTCACCCTGGGCATGCTCAAGGACGGCCAGGCTGAAAAGCTCAAGGATGCCGGCCTCGACTACTACAACCACAACATCGACACCTCGCCCGAGTTCTACGGCCAGATCATCACCACCCACACCCTGCAGGACCGCCTCGACA
The DNA here is from genome assembly GCA_023150125.1 of Zoogloea sp. Taxonomy (GTDB): domain Bacteria; phylum Pseudomonadota; class Gammaproteobacteria; order Burkholderiales; family Rhodocyclaceae; genus Zoogloea. The sequence goes on along the minus strand of JAKLLM010000104.1, from coordinate 10,099 downwards.
CCCTCGACAAGGTGCGCGACGCCGGCATCAACGTGTGCTGTGGCGGCATCGTCGGCCTCGGTGAGACCAAGAAGAGCCGCGCCGCGCTGATCGCCGAGCTGGCCAACATGAACCCGCCGCCCGACTCCGTGCCCATCAACAACCTCGTCCAGGTCGAAGGCACGCCGCTGGAGCAGGCCGAGGCCATCGACCCCTTCGACTTCGTGCGCATGATCGCCGCCGCGCGCATCACGATGCCCGAAAGCTACGTCCGCCTGTCGGCCGGCCGCCAGCAGATGGACGACACCCTCCAGGCCCTGTGCTTCATGGCCGGCGCCAACTCCATGTTCTACGGCGAGCGCCTGCTCACCACCGACAACCCGGACGCCGACGCCGACGACAAGCTCTTCGCCCGTCTCGGCCTGAAGGCCGTCTGAGCCCCGCCCGACGCCCATGACCGCCCCCGACTTCCGGCTCGACCCGGGCCTCGTCCGGCGCCGGGCCGGCCGGGCGGCGGCGGGCTACGGCAGCGTCGACACCCTGGCCCGGGAGATTTCCCGGCGCATGGGCGAGCGCCTCGACTACATCCGCATCGAGCCCAAGCGCATCCTCGACCTGGGCTGCGGCCCGGGCGCCGACCTGCCCGCCTTCGCCCAGCGCTACCCGGGCGTGCCACGCGTCGCCATCGACAGCGCCCCCGCCATGCTGGCCCAGGCCCGCGGCGACACCGGCCTCCTGAAGCGCCTGCTGCGCTTCGGCAAGCCCGCCGATCCCGACTTCATCTGCGCCGACGCCGCCGCCCTGCCGCTGGCCCGCGGGAGCGTGTCGTTCGCCTGGTCCAACCTCATGCTCCAGTGGCTGCACGACCCGCTGCCGGCGCTCAAGGAGATCCACCGGGTGCTAGAAGTCGGCGGCATGCTGATGTTCTCGACCCTCGGCCCCGACACCCTCAAAGAGCTCCGCGCCGCCCTGCCGCCCTCCGACGCCGAGCACCTGCACCGCTTCATCGACATGCACGACCTGGGCGACGCCCTCGTCGGCGCCGGCTTCTCCGACCCGGTGATGGACATGGAGATGCTCACCGTCACCTACACCTCCCTCGACGACCTCCTCCACGACCTGCGCACCAGCGGCTCGGCCAACGCGGCCACCACCCGCCCGCGGGGCCTCGTCGGCAAGGGGCACTGGCAGAAGCTGCGCGCCAACTACGAGCAACTGCGCCGCGACGGCCGCCTGCCGGCCACCGTCGAAGTGGTGTACGGGCATGCCTGGAAAGCCGCACCCAAGGTGGCCGAGGACGGCCGTGCCATCGTCCGCTTCGAGCGCAAGCCGGGCTGAGCGATGACGCCCGTCTGGCTGTTCGACCTGGACAACACGCTCCACAACGCCTCGCCGCACATCTTTCCGCACATCAACCGCAGCATGACGGGCTACCTCATGCAGCACCTGGCGCTGGACGAAGCCGCCGCCAACCGCCTGCGCGTCGACTACTGGCGGCGCTACGGCGCCACGCTGCTGGGCCTGATGCGCCACCACGGCACCGACCCGCAACACTTCCTGCACGACACCCACCAGTTTCCCGACCTGGCCCGCATGGTCGTCTTCGACAACGCGTTGCACCACATGCTGGCCCGCCTGCCCGGCCGCAAGATCGTCTTCTCCAACGGCCCGCGCCACTACGCCGAAGCCGTGCTCGAGATCATGGGAATCCGGCGCTTCTTCATCGACGTCTATTCCGTGGAGCAGATGCGCTTCAACCCCAAGCCCGGCCTCAAGGCCTTCCACCACCTGCTCAAGGATCACCGGCTGCAGGCCTCCCGCTGCATCCTCGTCGAGGACAGCGCCGAAAACCTGCGCACCGCCAAGCGTCTCGGCATGAAAACCGTGTGGATCAGCCGCAGCCTGCGCCAGCCCGCCTACGTGGATGTGCGCCTGCCTTCGGTACTCGGCCTCGCCCGTCATCCGGTCAGGCGCAGCGCTTCGGGGTAAAATGGCGGATTCCGCATTCACGGACGCACCACAGCCATGCCCCACGCCCAGACCGACAACCTGAACATCGCGGCCTTCGACCGCATGCCCTCGCCCGACGAAATCACCCGGGCCGTCCCGCTTTCGGATACTGCCGCCAAGGTCGTGCTCGAAGGCCGCCGCACCCTCGAAGCCATCCTCGACCGGAAAGACCCGCGCGTCTTCATCGTCGTCGGCCCCTGCTCCATCCACGACCCGATTGCCGGCCTCGACTACGCCCGCCGCCTCAAGGCGCTCGCCGACGAGGTCTCCGACACCCTGGTGCTCGTGATGCGCGTGTACTTCGAGAAGCCCCGCACCTCCACCGGCTGGAAGGGCTACATCAACGACCCGCACATGGACGACTCCTTCCGCATCGACGAAGGCATGGAAAAGGCCCGCCGCTTCCTCCTCGACGTGAACGAGATCGGCCTGCCCGCCGCGACCGAAGCCCTCGACCCGATCGCCCCGCAGTACTACGGCGACCTCATCAGCTGGACGGCCATCGGCGCCCGCACCTCCGAATCCCAGACCCACCGCGAGATGGCCTCCGGCCTGTCCACCCCGGTCGGCTTCAAGAACGGCACCGACGGCTCCCTCGACGCCGCAGTCAACGGCGTTCTGTCGGCCTCCCACCCCCACAGTTTCCTGGGCATCAACGGCCAGGGCCAGTCGTCGGTGATCCGCACCCGCGGCAACGCCTACGGGCACGTGGTGCTGCGCGGCGGCGGCGGCCGCCCCAACTACGACAGCGTGTCGGTCTCCCTCGCCGAAAAAGCCCTCACCAAGGCCAAGCTGCCGCCCAACCTCGTCATCGACTGCTCCCACTCGAACTCCTGGAAGAACCCCGAGTACCAGCCGCTGGTGATGCGGGACGTGACCCACCAGATCCGCGAGGGCAACCGCTCCATCGTCGGCCTGATGATCGAGAGCAACATCGAGGCGGGCAACCAGCCCATCCCGGCCGACCTCTCGCAGCTGCGCTACGGCTGCTCGGTCACCGACGCCTGCGTCGACTGGGCCACCACCGAAACCATGATCCGCGAAATGCGCGACACCCTGCGCCCCAACCTGTCGCTGCGGAGCGCCGGCTGATGAACCTGGTCGTCCAAGGCCAAAAGGTCGAGACCCGCGCCCTGAAAGACCTGGCCACCCTCACCGGGTCGGAGGGCGTCGGCCGCCTCGGCAACAACGCCTTCCGCCTGCGCGGCGCCCAGCCCCACCCGGAGCTCGACGCGTACTGCGAGGCCCGCCAGCTCGACTGTGCCTTCGTCCCCGACGACCGGCGCCTGGGCGATTTCCGACTCTTCGTCACTGACATGGACTCGACCCTCATCACCATCGAGTGCATCGACGAGATCGCCGACATGCAGGGCCTGAAGGCCGAAGTCTCGGCAATCACCGAGGCCGCCATGCGCGGCGAGATGGATTTCCGCGAGTCCCTCACCCGCCGCGTGGCGCTGCTCGAAGGCCTGCCCGAAGACGCCCTGCGCCGCGTGTTCGAAGAACGACTGCAGTTCAACCCGGGCGCCGAAGCGCTGCTTGCCGGGCTCAAGAAGGCAGGGATCGTAACGGTGCTGGTGTCCGGCGGCTTCACGTATTTCACCGACCGCCTGCAGAAGCAGCTCGGATTCGACTACGCGGTGGCCAACGAGCTCGAAGTACGGGGCGGCAAGCTCACCGGCAAGGTTCGCGGCGACATCGTGGATGGCGAGGCAAAACGCCACACGCTCCAGCTGGTGCGCAAGCATCACGGCTTCGCCCCCGAAACCGTGGTCGCTGCCGGCGATGGCGCCAATGACCTGCCCATGCTCCAGGAAGCCGGCATCGGCATTGCGTACCATGCCAAGCCGGTGGTGCGCAAGAAAGCCACCTACGCCCTCAACCATTGCGGGCTCGATGGCATCCTGAACCTGCTCGGCTGAGGCCGGCAGGGGTGCCTTGAAGCCTCGACGACGCACGGCCAGGCGGCGTTGCGTTGCGAGGCAAAGCAGAATTGGTGCGACTGGCGCGGGTGCTTCGCAGCGGAAAGCCGAAGGGCCCTTTTCTGGAAGCATGCCGACCGGTTCGACATCCTTCCCGCGCGGCCTCCCGAACGTCGCTGCCCGCGTCCAGTGCAGGGCAGATGCTACCGATGCCAGCCGGGTAATACTGTGGCGGAGTGCACATGCTGCAATGCAGCATGCGTATTTGTCGAGAAACTTTACACGCATGTATGCGTTGGGTAGACTGTTCAGATGCCTCTCAAAAAGACCATCGCCGGCTTTTTTGTGGCGACCGCGTTGTCCGGCGCGGTCCTCGCGTCGGAGCCCCCACCCGCAGCCCCCGAAGATACGCCCTCAGCGTCCATGTTCGAGCGCTATGGCGACTCCATCCGCTCCCTCGTCGACCGCAGCCTCAACTTCCTCGGTGTCCCCTACCGCTTCGGCGGCACCAGCCCGATAACCGGCTTCGACTGCAGCGGCTTCGTCGGCAAGGTGTTCTCCGACGCCCTCGGCTTCGGCATGCCCCGCACCGCAGCCGAAATGTCCCAGATGGGCGAGCAGGTCAAGATCAACGAACTCAAGCCCGGCGACCTGGTTTTCTTCAACACCATGCGCCGTGCCTTCTCCCACGTCGGCATCTACCTGGGCAACTACCAGTTCGTGCACGCCCCGTCCTCCGGTGGTGTGGTTCGCGTCGAAGACATGCGCATCAGCTACTGGGCCGCCCGCTACGACGGTGCCCGCCGCGTCCTGCCGGGTGCCGGCGTGCGCCCAACCCAGACCAACTGACCCCCAGCCCGGGCAGCCTCCTGGCTCCAGCCCCCGTCGTCAGCACCGACCGCCGAGCGAGGCCGAGACATGATCCCCTGGCTCGACGAAGCGCACGGCCCGGCCTTCCCCCCCACATCCCGCGCCACCCGGCGGCCCAACGGATTGCTCGCAGCAGGCGGCGCACTCACACCCGACTGGCTGCTGGCCGCCTACCGGCGCGGCATCTTCCCGTGGTTCACCGACGGCGAGCCCATCCTGTGGTGGAGCCCCGACCCGCGCATGGTGGTCTTTCCCGATCAGGTGCGGATCACCCGCTCACTGCGCAAGACCCTCCGCAACAGCGCCTACGAAGTGCGCCTCGACCACGACTTCGCGGCGGTCATCAAGGCCTGCGCCGAGCCCCGCGAGCCGGGCGGCGGCACCTGGATCACCCCCGCCATCCAGGCCGCCTACCTGCGCATGCACGAGCTCGGCTACGCCCACTGCGTCGAGACCTGGATCGACGGCGAACTCGCCGGCGGGCTTTACGGCATCGCCATCGGGCGGGCGTTCTACGGTGAATCCATGTTCAGCCGGCGCACCGACGCCTCCAAGATCGCCTTCGCCCACCTGACGCGCTTTCTCCTGCAGCACGATTTTCGCGTGCTAGATTGTCAGATGACGACCCAGCACCTGAGCTCCCTCGGTGGCCGGGAAATCCCCCGCGAAGCCTTCGTCCGCATGCTGGGCGAACTGACCCGCGAAGACCGCCCGCCGGCCCGCTGGCCGCAGGACGGAGCCCAAGCCCCCTGGACGTAGCCGACGATGCTCAAGGACTATCCCTACTCCCTGCTGCAGTTCTACGCCACAGCGCCCTACGCCTGCTCCTACCTGCCCGAGCGCCAGGCGCGATCCCAGGTCGCCACGCCCAGCCACCTGATCGACACCCCCATCTACAGCGAACTCGTCCGCAACGGCTTCCGGCGCAGCGGCATCTTCACCTACCGCCCCTACTGCGACGGCTGCCGCGCCTGCGTGCCGGTGCGGATTCCGGTGGCCGACTTCCTCCCCAACCGCAGCCAGCGCCGCGCCTGGGCCGCCCACGGCCAGCTTACGCCGCGGGAAGTCCGCCTCGAGTTCATCGAGGAGCACTACGCCCTCTACCAGCGCTACCAGGCCAGCCGCCACGCCGGCGGCGGCATGGACGAGGACAACCGCGAGCAGTACGCCCATTTCCTGCTCCAGAGCCACATCGACAGCCGCCTGATCGAGTTCCGCGAAAACGGCACCCTGCGCATGGTCAGCGTCGTCGACTGCCTCACCGACGGCCTCTCCAGCGTCTACACCTTCTACGACCCTGACATCCCCGGCGGCAGCCTCGGCACCTTCGGCATCCTGTGGCAGATCGAGGTCTGCCGCGAGCTCGGGCTCCCTTATCTCTACCTCGGCTACTGGATCCGCGACAGCCGCAAGATGGCCTACAAGGCCCGCTTCCGCCCCATCGAAGGGCGCATCGGCGGCACCTGGCAGCCCCTACACGACGCTGACCTCGCCGGCCCCGACTGAGCAAAACCCACCATGCCTCCACTTTTCCGGGCGCTCGTGCTGGCGCCGCTCGCCCTGGCCGCCCTCGGCGCCCAGGCCATGCCCAGCCTCGACACCTTCAACAGCGCACCCCATAGCGACTGGATCACCGTCTCCGGCCTCTCCCACCACTTCCAGCCCGACCGCCGCAACTGGCGCGAGGCCAATCCCGGCGCGGGCTTCGAGCGCGAGTTCGACGGCACCCCGTGGGTCGCCACGGCCGGCTACTTCCGCAACAGCTACGACCGCAACACCTTTTACGTCGGCGGCCGCTGGATGCCCCTCGCCGCCGGCCCCTTCCGCTTCGGCGCCTTCGGGCTCGTCGCCACCGGCTATCCGTCGCCCGTGCTGGTGCTGCCCACCGTCAGCGCACAGGTGGGGCGCGTCGGCGCCAACCTGCTCGCCGTGCCCAACCTCCCCGGCTACAGCGGCTACCTCGGGCTGCAGCTCCGTTTCGCGCTGGATTGATCGCAGAAACAAGAGTTTGCCGCACTGCGGTAGAATGCCGGATGCTCTACGAAATCGCCCGCCCGGTGCTGTTCTCCCTCGACCCGGAGACCGCCCACGAAACCACGCTCACCGGCCTGCACCTCGCTGGCCGCCTGCTGCCCGCCGCCAAGCCGATCGCCGCCACGCCGGTCGAAGTCATGGGGCTGCAGTTCCCCAACCGCATCGGCCTCGCCGCCGGCCTCGACAAGAACGGCGAAGCCATCGACGGCCTGGCCCGCATGGGCTTCGGCTTCATCGAGATCGGCACGATCACCCCGCGCCCGCAGCCGGGCAACCCCAAGCCGCGCATGTTCCGGCTGCCGGAGGTCAAGGGCATCATCAACCGGATGGGCTTCAACAACCACGGCATCGACGCCCTGATCGGCAACGTCCAGCAGGCCAGGTACCGCGGCATCCTCGGCATCAACATCGGCAAGAATGCCGACACCCCCATCGAGCGCGCCGCCGACGACTACCTCATCTGCCTCGACAAGGCCTACCCGCTGGCGAGCTACATCACCGTCAACATCTCGTCGCCCAACACCAAGAACCTGCGCCAGCTGCAGGGCGAATCCGAACTCGACGCCCTCCTCGGCCAGCTCAAGGCCCGCCAGGCCCAGCTCGCCGACAAGCACGGGCGCTATGTGCCGATCACGCTCAAGATCGCCCCCGACCTCGACGATGCCCAGATCACCAACATCGCCGATGCCCTGCGCCGCCACCGCATCGACGGCGTGATCGCCACCAACACCACGCTGGCCCGCGACAAGGTCCAGGGCATCAAGTATGGCGACCAGCAGGGCGGCCTCTCCGGCGCGCCGCTGTTCGAAGCCTCCACCGCGGTGGTCGCGGCCCTCGCCAAGGCGCTGCAAAACGAGCTGCCCATCATCGCCGCCGGCGGCGTTTTCGACGGCCGCCAGGCCCGCGCCAAGCTCGACGCCGGCGCCAAGCTGGTGCAGCTCTACAGCGGCCTCATCTACCGGGGGCCGGCGCTGGTGCGTGAAGCCGTCCTCGAAACCCGGGACGCCCGCTGATGGGCTCTGCCCCACCAAAGACCCTGCTGCCGGCGGGCTTGAGCCCCAGGCTGCCGGCGCAGGATAATCCGTCTTCCTGCAGCCCCAACATCCGGCAGCCATGACCAGCTACCTTTTCGTGATTATCGGCGCGGTTCTCGTGAACAACGTCGTCCTGGTCCGAATCCTCGGCCTGTGCCCCTTCATGGGCGTCTCCAAAAAGCTCGAGACCGCCGTCGGCATGGGCGCCGCCACCACCTTCGTGCTCACCCTCGGCTGCGGCACCAGCTACCTCATCGACCACTACGTGCTGATGCCGGCCGGGGTCGAATACCTGCGCACGCTGGCCTTCATCGTCATCATCGCCGCCATCGTCCAGGTCACCGAGCTCGTCATCCAGAAGACCAGCCCGGTGCTGCACCAGGTGCTGGGCATCTACCTGCCGCTGATCACCACCAACTGCGCGGTGCTCGGCGTGCCCCTCCTCAACGTCGCGCTGCGCCACGACCTGCTCGAATCCCTGCTCTTCGGCTTCGGCAGCTCGGTCGGCTTCTCCCTCGCGCTGGTGCTGTTTGCCGGCATCCGCGAGCGCCTCGACGGCGCCGACGTACCCGTGGCCTTCCGCGGCACTGCCATCGCCATGGTCACCGCCGGCATCATGAGCCTGGCCTTCATGGGCTTCGCCGGCCTCGACAAGTACTGAGCCCCGCCACCATGCTCACCGCCCTCCTCGTCATGGCCAGCATCGCCGTCGTCCTCGGCGCGCTGCTCGGCTTCGCATCGATCAAGTTCAAGGTCGAAGGCGACCCGCTGGTCGACCAGATCGACGCCATCCTGCCGCAAACCCAGTGCGGCCAGTGCGGCTTCCCCGGCTGCCGCCCCTACGCCACCGCGATCGCCGGCGGCGAGGCCGAGATCAACCAGTGCCCGCCGGGCGGCGAAGAAGGCATCCGCAAGCTCGCCGACCTCCTCGGCCGCGAGTTCAAGCCGCTCTCCGAAGAGCACGGCACCGAGAAGCCCAAGTCGGTGGCCGTCATCGACGAGCAGACCTGCATCGGCTGCACCCTGTGCATCCAGGCCTGCCCGGTCGACGCCATCGTCGGCGCCGCCAAGCAGATGCACACCATCGTCGCCGCCGACTGCACCGGCTGCGAACTCTGCCTCGCCCCCTGCCCCGTCGACTGCATCAGCATGGAGCCCATCGCCGAAACCGTCGACACCTGGAAATGGCGTTACCCGGTCATCGAAATCAAGGCGGCCGCCTGACATGCTGCGCAAACTCTTCAAGTTTCATGGCGGCGTGAAGCCGCAGACCAACAAGACCGCGTCCACCACCGCGCCGATCGCCCCGGTGCCCCTGCCCGACCGTCTCGTCATCCCGCTCCACCAGGCCGTCGGCGGGCACCCGCGCCCGCTGGTCCACCCGGGCGACCGGGTGCTCAAGGGCCAGCGCATCGGCGGCGCCGACGGCAGCCTGTCGTCGGCGGTGCACGCTTCCACCTCCGGCATCGTCCGCGACGTGGCGCCGGCGCTGATGCCCCACACCTCGGGCCTCACCACCCTGTCGGTGATCATCGAGCCCGACGGCGAAGACCGCTGGGCCGAGCTCGACAAGGTCAACTACCGCAGCACCCCGCCCGACGAGCTCCGCGACTTCCTGCGCGACGCCGGCGTGGTCGGCCTTGGCGGCGCCGTCTTCCCCAGCTACGCCAAGCTCAAGCCCGGCAAAGAGGGCAGCCTGAAAACTCTGGTGATCAACGGCGCCGAATGCGAGCCCTTCATCACCTGCGACGACCTCCTGATGCGCGAGCGCGCCGCCGACATGCTCAAGGGCATCGTCGCCATGCGCCACATGCTCCACGCCGAAGAGGTGCTGATCGGCATCGAGGACAACAAGCCCGAGGCCATCGCCGCCGTGCAGGCTGCCATCGCCGCCAGCGGCGAGACCGGCATCGAGGCCGTCGCCATCCCCACCCGCTACCCGGCCGGCGGCGCCAAGCAGCTGATCCGCGTGCTCACCGGCATCGAGGTGCCCCACGGCCGCCGCTCCACCGACTTCGGCGTGCAGTGCTTCAACGTCGGCACCGCCTACAGCATTCACGAGGCCCTCGAGCTCGGCCGCCCGCTGGTCTCGCGCATCGTCACAGTGGCTGGCAACGTGGCCCAGCCGCGCAACTACGAAGTCCTCATCGGCACCCCGATGGACCACCTCGTACGCCTCGCCGGCCCGCGCGCCGACACCGACCGCTACATCATGGGCGGCCCGATGATGGGCGTGCGCATGCCGGCCTT
>JAKLLM010000103.1 GCA_023150125.1 Zoogloea sp. | reverse complement strand
GCGCGACCTGGGTGGCGCTGCGGTCCACGACCTGCAGAGCCGGCACCGGCCCGGGTTCCGCGGCCAGGCGCCCGCCGCCGCCGGCGAGCCGTTCGGCCATCCGCCACACCGCGGCAATCTGCACCCCGCTCTTGCGGGCGTAGGTGCCGGCGCTCCTGTCGAAGAGGAAGTCGTTGTAGCCCCACCAGTCCCAGCAGCCCATCGGGTTGACCGGGTTGAGCAGCGTGCTGCGGGCCTGGGGGTAGAGCACCACGATGCGGCTGGCGTCGGCCCATTCGTTGAAGCCGGCGGTGGTGGCGAAGCGCGTGCCGAGGGTGCCGGCGTCCTGCTGGCAGCCGTGGAAGGCGATGTGCAGCCGGCAGGTGGCGCCATTGCGGCAGGCCGCCGGCACATACACGTAGCCGGTCTCGCCCATCGCGATCTTCGCCGGCGCCACCGGGCTGCCGCTGCGCTTGCGGGTGAAGGGTGCCTGCGCGAAGGGCTCCAGCCGGCCGCCGAGGGCTGCCGTGGCGGTGCGCTGCAGCGGGCCGTAGAAGAGCTGCAGCGCGGCACCGGCGGCGTCGTAGAGCGCGCCCGGCTGGCCGGGCTCGGGGCAGGCGTTGATGAAGCGCCCGCCGGTCTGCGCGCAGACGTTGCAGCTCCCCTCCGGGCTGTCGGCGCAGGCCGCCGAGATCTGGGCGTGGCCGGCGTTGAGCTGGTCCTTGTAGAAGATCTGCCCGGCCGGCGTGAAGGCCTTGTACCAGTCGCGCAGGGCGTCGCTCACCGGCTTCCTGACGACGCCATCGTTGTAGCCGTGGAAGATCCACACGCTCTGCCGGGCGAGGCCTTCCGGCGGGTCGATGTCGCCCTTCGCGCCCCAGCCGCGGGTGGCGGCGACCATCCGCGCCAGCTGCTTGCCGTCGATGGGCTGGGGCCGGTAGTCCGGATCGCCCTGCATGCAGCGGCCGACCGCCCGGCTCACTGCGGCGCCGCCGAGGGAATCGTCGAGCGCGCAGAAGTACGGCCCACCGGCGGTGGCCGCGACGCCGCGCACCGAGGCCGAGTGGGCCACGCCCATCTGCACCGCCATGAAGGCGCCGGACGAGATGCCCGACACCGTCGTCTGGCCGAGGTCGAGCTTGAGCGTCGGCAGCGCGCCGGGCGCGGCCAGCGCCGACGCCGCCAGCGACAGCCCCAGCGCAAGGCCCGCCAGCCGGGCCGAAAAGATGGACGAGAAAGCCATGACGGCGCTCCTTCGGGTCGATGATCGAACTTCAGGTTAGCCCGGATGTTGCGCAGCACAATGACAAATCCGTTACCCCGCCGCAACCTCGCGCGCCGCCGCTGGCTCCGCCCGGCTAATCGGGCTACCCTTGCCCTTTTGATCCGCCAGCCCGGAGAAACGCCATGACCGAGCCCCTGCTCATCGCCAAGTCCAAGACCCAGGACATCCACCTGCTGCCCCAGCTCGCCAACCGCCACGGCCTCATCACCGGCGCCACCGGCACCGGCAAGACGGTGACCCTGCAGAAGATGGCCGAATCCTTCGCCAACATCGGCGTGCCGGTGTTCATGGCCGACGTGAAGGGCGACCTCTCCGGCGTGGGCGCGGCGGGCGTCGAATCACCCAAGCTCAAGGAGCGCCTGGCCGCGCTGGGCATTACCGAGTTCTCCCCGCGGCCGTGCACCACGGTGTTCTGGGACGTCTTCGGCGAGGCCGGCCACCCGGTGCGGGCGACGGTGTCCGACATGGGCCCGCTGCTCCTCACCCGCCTGCTCAACCTCAACGAGACCCAGTCGGGCGTGCTGCAGCTGGTGTTCAAGATCGCCGACGACCAGGGCCTGCTGATCATCGACCTTAAAGACCTGCGCGCCGTGCTGCAGTACGTGGGCGAGAACGCCAAGGAATACACCACCTCCTACGGCAACATCTCGGCCGCCTCGATCGGCGCCATCCAGCGCGGCCTGCTGGCCATCGAGACCCAGGGCGGCGACAAGTTCTTCGGCGAGCCGATGCTCGACATCGCCGACCTCATGCAGACCGACGCCGACGGCCGCGGGGTGGTCAACATCCTGGCCGCCGACAAGCTCTACAACTCGCCCAAGCTCTACTCCACCTTCCTCTTGTGGATGCTGGCCGAGCTCTTCGAGCAGCTCCCCGAGGTCGGCGACGTAGATAAACCCAAGCTGGTGTTCTTCTTCGACGAGGCCCACCTGCTCTTCAACGACGCCCCCAAGGCCCTGCTCGAGAAGATCGAGCAGGTGGTGCGCCTGATCCGCTCGAAGGGCGTCGGCGTTTACTTCGTCACCCAGAACCCCCTCGATGTGCCCGAGACCGTGCTCGGCCAGCTCGGCAACCGGGTACAGCACGCCCTGCGCGCCTTCACCCCGCGCGACCAGAAGGCCGTCAAGACCGCCGCCGAGACCATGCGCGCCAACCCCGAGTTCGACGCCGCCACCGTCATCACCGAGCTCGGCGTGGGCGAGGCGCTGGTGTCCTTTCTCGACGAAAAAGGCCGCCCCCACATCGTCGAGCGCTGCCACATCATTGCCCCCGACTCCCGCCTCGGCCCGCTCAGCCCGGCCGAGCGCAAGGCCGCCATCGAGAACTCGGTGATCTACGGCCACTACGAGGCGATGGTGGACCGGGAATCCGCCTTCGAAGTGCTGCAGGGCAAGGCTCCCGCGGCGCCGGCCGCCGGCACGGGCAACAACGGCGGCGCCGCCCCGGCCACGGCCGAAGAGAGCGGCGGCGGGCTGCTGGGCGGGCTCAGCGAGATCCTCTTCGGCAGCACTGGCCCCCGCGGCGGGCGCCGCCCCGGCCTCGCCGAACAGGCCGCGCGCAGCGCGGTGCGCACGGTGGGCTCAAGCATCGGCCGCGAGATCGTGCGCGGCGTGCTCGGCTCCATCCTGGGCGGCGGCAGGCGGCGCTGAGCGGCCGAGCGTTTCATCGCGGCGACTCAAGATTGCCTCGCCGCAATGAAACATTGGCTTGGCGGCAGGCAATGTTTCATTGCGCCGATGAAACATTGCCCCAACCGAATGAAACATTGCCCGCCGGGGATGGAACATTGCCTCTCCGGGAGGAAACATTGCCTCCCCGGCAGGGAACATTCCCTCTCAGCAATGCAACATTGCCTCGCGGGGATGAAACATTGGGTTCCGGCGAGGCAATCTTGCCCCGGCGCGGGGCATCCGAGTCCGGAGGCTCAGCGCCACACCCCCAGCTCGACCAGCTGCCGGGTCGCCGCCTCGCTCCAGCCGCGGTTGGCCGCCGGGCTCGCCGGGCTGGGGTGGAGCACCCGCCCGAAGCGCAGCGGCAGGCCGGCCAGCGCCTCACGGGCGCGCTGCTCGGCCCACGCCCCGACCCCGATCACCCACTCCGGCTGCAGGATCTCGATGCTCTCCCGCAGGAAGGCATCGCAGGCGGCCAGCAGCGGCGCCTGCTCGGCGGCCGGCAGCTTGTCGGGGGTGAGGTTGCGGCCGCCGTCAAAAAACGCCAGCGGGCAATAGTTGGCCACGAAGTGCTCGGCAAAGAAGGCCTCGGCGCTGCCGAAGCGCTCGGCGAACAAGCCCCACAGGCGCCGCCCGCTCACCTCCGAGCGGGAGCACGCGAAGCCCTCGATCGGCCGCTTCGGGTTCTGCTCGGCCGGCGGAACGATCTCGGCATGGATACCCATCCAGTCGCGCACCGCGGCAACCTCGCCAAAGGGCACGCCGGTCTGCACCATCCCGAAGGGCCCCGGGTTCATGCCCACGAAGACCACCCGCTTCGGCCCCCGGCCAAAGCGCTGCAGGTAGGCCGCGTTGCCCGCCCAGGCGTAGTCGAAGGGGTTGTAGACATGGGAGACGGGCGCCGCGAAGCGCATCGGCGCAAGGGTGGCCGACAGCTTGCGGGCGGCGGCCTCGAGGGGAGTGTCGAGCATGGGATCAGGCCTTTTCAGAGACGGCCGCCGGTGTCTCATTCCAGGGGGCGACCTTGAACAGCAGCAACATGCCGGGCACCGCCAGCACGCCGCACAGCATGAAGAAATCGAACCAGCCGAAGTATTCCACCAGCCAGCCCGCCGAGGCGTTGATGAAGGTGCGCGGCACCGCCATCAGGCTGGTGAACAGCGCCAGCTGGGTGGCCGTGTAGGCCGGGTGGGTGGTGCGCGCCATGTAGGCCACGAAGGCCGTGGTGCCCAGGCCCACGCCCAGCGCCTCCAGGCCGATCACCGCCGCCAGCACCCACAGCCGGCCCGGGTCGGACTCGGCGGGCCCCAGCCAGGCCAGCCACGCGAAGCCGAAGATCGCCAGCCACTGCACCACGCCGAACACCCACAGGGCGCGGTTGATGCCGAGCTTGACCATCCACAGCCCGCCCAGCAGGCCGCCGATCACGCTCGGCCACAGCCCGGCGTTCTTGGCGATCAGGCCGATCTCGGTCTTGCTGAACCCCATGTCGAGGTAGAAAGGCGTGGCCAGCGCCGTGCACAGCGAGTCGCCGAGCTTGTACAGAAAGATGAAGGCCAGCACCACCAGCGCCGAACGCAGCCCGTGGCGGCCGAAGAACTCGCGGAAGGGCTCGACCACCGCGTCACGCAGGGTGCGCGGCGCCTTGGCCGCGGCGACGGGCTCCTTCACCAGCAAGGTCATCACGAGGCCCGGCGCCATGAACAGCGCAGTCACCATGAACACCTGCTGCCACGGCAGGTGGTCGGCCAGCACCAGCGCCAGGCTGCCCGGCACCAGCCCGGCCAGCTTGTAGGCGTTGACGTGGATGGCGTTGCCGATGCCCAGCTCGACCTCGGGCAGGAGCTCGCGGCGGTAGGCGTCGAGCACGATGTCGAGGGTCGCCGACAGAAAGGCGATCAGCGCCGTCAGCCCCACCACCAGCCCCAGCTGGGCGGTGGGCGACAGGGTGCCGAGCCAGGCGATCGCCCCCAGCAGCAGCAGCATGGTGAGCGCCATCCAGCCCCGCCGGCGGCCCAGCAGGGGCAGCGCGTAGCGGTCGAGGAAGGGCGACCAGATGAACTTCCAGGTGTAGGGAAACTGGATCAGCGCAAAGGCGCCGATGGCCTTCAGCGAAAGGCCCTCGGTCTTCAGCCAGGCCGGCACCAGGTTGAGCAGCAGGTAGAGCGGCAGGCCCGAGGAAAAACCGGTCAGCACGCAGATCAGCATGCGGCGGTTGGCGAGGGCGCGCCAGGGGGATTCGGTCATGGGAGGGAGACGGCAGCAGACGAGCCCGGGATGATAACAATCGGTTACTTGCTTCCGGCGCCGGGCCACCGAAAAATGCGATGCTCTCAAGGAAACACAGGGCCGCCCCACGTTTTCTTGCCCCCGCGGGGGCAGGCTCCCCGGGGGCGCTTACGATACCAATAACAGGACAGGAGACCCGTCATGTACACCGTCACCGTGGCCTTCCGGGCCGACCGGGAATACGAATTCCACGTGCACGCGGAGGACGTCGCCGGGCTCGACTCGCGCAGCGCACGGGAGTGGCTGCACGACGAGTTCGACGAACTCGAATGCACCCCCACCAATCCGGTCGGCAAGGTGCTGGTGCTCGACGTGATCCTCAACGTCGCCAAGTACGGCGGCGAGAACCGCTTCGCCCAGGGCGGCGAGTGGGCCCGGCGCTTCGCCAGCTGCGTGGCGGTGGCCCTCGACCGCCCGGTGGTGCGCATCGACGTGCCCGGCTTCGTGGTCGGCTGAGCCAACAAACACTCCGGCGCTTTCCGGCTGGCGGCTGGCCCGCCGGCGTGGCAGACTGCCCGCCGCTCCGGGCCAGTCCGGCTCCGGGGCACCCACTCCGGAGGCCCCGATGGAAAGACACCCCTGGTGGCGCGGGCGACGTGGCGAATGGTACGTCGGCCTGCAGCTGTGCCTGTTTGCGCTGGTGGTCTTCGGGCCGACCGGCGCGTCGACGTGGCCGGCGCCGCTGGCGGCTGTCGCCGGGCCGGCGGGCGTCGTGCTGATCGTCGTCGGCGGGCTGGTCTCGGCGGCTGCGGCGCTGCACCTGGGGCCCCACCTCACGCCCCTGCCCCACCCCAAGGACAGCTGCGAGCTGATCGAGAGCGGCCTGTATGCCTGGGTGCGCCATCCGATCTACTGCGGCATCATCCTCGCCGCCTTCGGCTGGGCGCTGTATGTGCAGGGCCTGCTCAGCCTGCTGTGGGCGGCGCTGCTGCTGCTGTTCTTCGACATCAAGTCGCGCCGCGAGGAGGCCTGGCTGGCGGCGCGCTTCCCGGCCTACGCCGACTACCGGCGGCGGGTCAGGAAGCTGATCCCCTTCATCTACTGAACGACCAGCTCGACCCGGTTGCGGCCGTTCTGCTTGGCCTCATAGAGCTTGGCGTCGGCGCGGCGGAACAGCGGAGCCAGCACGCCTTCGGCCCGCGGCCGGTACACCCCGCCCACCGACAGCGTGATGCAGCCCCAGGAGTCATTGCGCTCGTGGGGCATCGCCAGCATCACCACCGCCATCCGGAGCGCCTCGGCGATGCGGGGGAACAGCTCGGGCGGGCAGCGCGGCAGGATCACCGAGAACTCCTCGCCACCGTAGCGGGCCACGAAGGCATCCGGCAGCCCCTCGCGGTTCGCCTCGTCGACGACCCGGTTCAGGGCGGCTGCCACCTGCCTCAGGGCGTCGTCGCCGGCCAGGTGGCCATAGCGGTCGTTGTACTGCTTGAAGTGGTCCACATCCACCATCAGCAGGCCGAGCGGCGCACCTTCCCGGCACAGGGCGTCCCACAGCTCGTCGAGGCGCTGGTCCATGTAGCGCCGGTTGAAGAGGCCGGTCAGCCCGTCCAGGCTGGCCAGCGACGCCAGCTTGCGGTTGGCCTGGGAGAGCTGCGAGCGCAGCGCGGCGATCCGCGACATGGCCTTCATCTTTGCCGCCAGCACGGCCTCGGGCACCGACTTGGCGATGAAGGCATCGCCCCCCGCGTCGATGGCGGCAACAAGGTTCTCGGGGGTGTCGGTGGCGGTGAGGAAGATGATCGGGGTCCACGCCCATTGCCGCGTCGATTCGAGGGCGCGGATGTGGCGCACGGCCTCGAAGCCGTTCATCACCGGCATCTCGATGTCCATCAGCACCAGATCGGGGGAGAGCTCGCGAAAGCGCTCGATGGCCTCGGCACCGTTGGCGGCGGAAAAGAGCTCGTGGCCCATCGCGGCCAGCCTCGCACTGAAGGCAGCCACGATGGCCCGCGAATCATCCACCAACAGCACACGCATCGCCGCTTCCCAGCCTCTTATCGAATCCAGCCCTTGCTAACGCTGGATCACCGCAAAACTTGAGCCTTATACGCGTAATCACGTAGGCCGGCGAACTTGTGACAAATCAAGGCCTCCAACCCGGCATTCTGCGAACCTGCACAGCATGAAAAACACCACCAACACAGCCCTCCCCGGCCCTGCCGTCGCGCCGCCCGGAGACCTGGCGATCTGGTTCTTCATCCTGGCCGAGCTGCTGGCCTTCGGCGTGTTCTTTGCCGCCTACGCCTTCGGCCGCGCCAACAACGTCGAACTCTTCAACGAGATGCAACAAACCCTCGACCGCCAGGCCGGGGCCTTCAACACCGTGCTGCTGATCACCGGCAGCTGGTGCGTGGCCCGGGCCGTCGAGGCCGTCGAGCGCAGCCGCTCTGCCACCGGCGCGCGCTGGCTGGCGGCGGGCATCCTGTGCGGCGGCGGCTTCCTGGTGGTGAAGGGCTTTGAATACGCGGCCAAGTTCGGGGCCGGCATCAACCTGTCCACCAACACCTTCTACATGTTCTACCTGTCGCTGACCTTCTTTCACTTCATGCACGTCATCCTCGGCATGGTGATCCTGGTCGCGCTGTGGTGGAAGACCCGCCAGGGCGCCTACGGGCCGGGCAACATGAACGGCATCGAAAGCGGTGCAGCCTACTGGCACATGGTCGACCTCGTGTGGATCGTGCTGTTCCCTCTGGTCTATGTGATGCGATGATGAACACCCGCCAGCTCAACTTCGTGTGGGTCGTGCTGATGCTCGCGACCCTCGCCACCTACGCCATCGGCGAGGTCGGCGAACAGCTCGGCATCGTCGGCCCGCTGGCGATGGCCGCACTGCTGGTCATCAGCTTCGTCAAGGGCCGGCTGGTGGCCCTCGACTTCATGGGCCTGCGCGGAGTCAAGTTCTTCTGGCGCGGCCTGCTGATCGGCTGGCTGCTGCTCGTCTCGGCGCTGATCGCCATTGCCTACTGGATCGCACTGAGATGACAACCCCCACGCTCAGTTCCTTCGCTGCCCCCCCGAGGGGGCGCCCAGTCCCTCCGGGCGGCCGGGCGGGACTGGGGTGAACGCCCTGATGACTCCAACATGAACGCTCCGATGACCTCCAACATCCCCTTCTACGAAGCTGCCGGCAACGAGCTCGAAGTCTTCGAGCAGGCCTGGAAGAACCGCCTGCCGCTGCTCATCAAGGGCCCCACCGGCGTCGGCAAGACCCGCTTCGTGGCCCACATGGCGGCCCGGCTCGGCCTGCCGCTGTACACCGTGGCCTGCCACGACGACCTCACCGCCGCCGACCTCGTCGGCCGCCACCTGCTGGGCGACGGGCAGACGGTGTGGTGCGACGGCCCGCTCACCCGCGCGGTGCGCGAAGGCGGCATCTGCTACCTCGACGAGGTCGTCGAAGCCCGCCGCGACACCACCGTGGTCATCCACCCGCTGGCCGACGACCGCCGCGTGCTGCCCATCGACCGCACCGGCGAGCTGCTCCACGCCCCCGACCGCTTCATGCTGGTGATGTCCTACAACCCGGGCTACCAGAACTTCCTGAAGGGCCTCAAGCCGTCCACCCGCCAGCGCTTCGTGAGCCTGCGCTTCGACTTCCCGAGCGCCGCCCGCGAAGAATCCATCCTCCAGGGCGAGGCCGCCTGCGACCCGCTGCTCGCGAAGCAGCTCGTATCCATCGCCCAGCGCCTGCGCAGCCTCAAGGACGTGGACCTCGAAGAGGTCGTATCCACCCGCCTGCTGGTGTATGCGGCCAAGCTCGTCAAGGTCGGCCTCGACCCGATCGAGGCCTGCCGCTCGGCGCTGGTCGAGAGCCTCACCGATGACATCGAAGTCGCCGAAGCTCTCCTCGAAGTCGTCAAGGCTACATTCGGCCGCTAGGCGCCGCTGCGTCAAAAGCCCTTTCCCGGCGGGCTTCCGGAGGGTATGTTGCGGGTCGTCCGCCCCATGCGGGCGGCCATCGCCGATCAACATCGCATACCCGACGCAAGCCCACGAATGAACCGACTCCTCCTCGCCGGCCTGCTGCTGGCCGCCCCCGTGGTGGTGGCGGCGGTCGAAGCCCCGCCGTCCCTGACCTACTCCCGCACCATCTCCAGCGCCGTCTCCCTCCCGCCCGCCACGGCCACCTCCAGCCCCCTCAACCTCAAGCAGCTCCGCACCCTCTACGCCGACATCGTGAAGCCCATCGAGCCGACCCGGCAGTGGTTCAAGAAACCGCTCGCCGCCCGGCTCGGCGCCGAGCGCGACGCCGAAGCACTGGTGCAGCGCATCGAGAAGACCTTCGGCGACGCACCCGACAGCCCCGCCGCCGCCTGCCGCAGCGCGGCGATCCAGCAGCGCATGTACGTGGGCGCGATGAACAACATGGTGGCGCTGGCCGAAGGCCACGGCCAGCCCGCCGCCATCGACCTGCTGAGCGCCCTCGGCACCGCCGTGGCCTACGGCCAGGCCAGCGCCGACTGCCGCCGCTACCTGGAGAGCCAGCTGCCGGACGGCAAGACGCTCGAGGCCCCCGCGAAGAAGTGAAGGCCCGCGTGGCCGGCCCAGCTTAACGCCGTGTTACAGCGTGCCGCTTGAAGCCGGCCGCCGGTGGTGGGACGATCCAGGCCCATTCCATACCATCCGCCGAGGGAACCACAACCATGCGCCTCAAGCAGACCCTAGCCGCCCTGCTGATCGTCAGCACCACCCACGTGGGCTTCGTCCAGACCGCCCAGGCCACGATGGTCGGCACCGAAGCGGTCGCCCAGGCCAGCCAGCCCGCCACCGCCCGCACCGCCGACGAGGCACGCGCCCACCTCAACGAAGCCTTCGCCCGCGCCGACGTGCAGGCCCGCCTGCAAGCCCTCGGCGTAGACAGCAGTGACGCCCGCGAGCGGGTGGCCGCCCTCACCGACGACGAGGCGCTGCGCCTCTCCGGCGAGATCGACAAGGCCCCGGCCGGCGGCATCATCGGTGCGATCCTGTTCGTCTTCTTCGTGCTGCTGGTCACCGACATCCTCGGCTTCACCAAGGTCTTCCCCTTCACCCGCTCGATCCGCTAGGCCATGACGGCCCACCCCGGGCGGCGGCGTCTGCTGGCCGCGGCCGGCGCGCTGGCGCTCGGCGGTCTGGCGGGCTGCG
>JAKLLM010000102.1 GCA_023150125.1 Zoogloea sp. | reverse complement strand
GGATGTCGTTCAGGCGGTCGACGAGTTCGGGCGTGGGGACCGGCAGCTGGCGCGTGCCGAGCTGGATCAGCATGCCTTCGAGCGCGGTGGCGGCGGCGTTGAGCAGGGCGGTCTCATCGGCGGCCGGCGCACTGTCATGGTCGGCCAGGCGCTGCTGGGCGAGCTCGAGGGCCTTGGCGAGCTGCTGGGGCGCTTCGAAGCGGGCGGTGCCGGAGATGCCGGCCAGGGTGTGGGCGGCGCGGATCGCGGCGGCCACGGGGACCAGGCTGGGATTCACCGACAGGCGGGCGAGCTCGTGGCGCAGGGTGGCCACGTGCTGGCGTGCTTCCACCAGATAGAGGTCGAACAGGGGCCGCGACAGGATGACGTGGCCGAGACGCACTTCGTCCGGGCTGAGCTCGTCACTCTCGGCGTTGTCGGCAGGTTCGAGGGCCTCGAGCGCCTCGGGGGCTTCGGAGGCGGGCGTATCGAAGGCGTCGAACAGGGCTTCGGCCTGGAACACGTCCTCGGGAGCGGGCTCGGCGGCTTCGGGCTCGAGCTCCACGGCTTCGGGTTCGAACTCCGTGGTTTCGGGTTCGGTGGCAGGAGCGCTGATCTCCTCGGCGAGCAGGCCTTGGGGCTCCTCGGGTTCGAGGGCTTCCAGGGCTTCGTCAACGGTGAGGATGTCGTCGGGCAGCTCGGGGAGTTCGGGCAGGGTGATGGCTTCGACGACTTCCGGCGCGGGGGCTTCTTCCTCGAGGGGCTGTGCCTCGGTGTCGTCGAGGGCGAAGTCGAGATCGAAGGCCGTTTCAGTGAGGGGCGTCTCGATGGGCGGGGCTTCGTCTGCCGCGAGCTCCTCGACGGTGATGGCTTCGGCGCTGGCGAAGGGGCTGTCGCCCCCGTGATCGAAGTCGAAATCGAGGGAGGTCTCGTCGACGGCCGGCAAGGCGGACGGGGCTTCGGGCGCCGGCACGGTGTCGGCCGGGACCCGGCTGTAGGGGCCGGCGTAGCTGCTGCGCTCGAGGTCGAAGTCGAGGGCGGTCTCGGTGGGCGAGGGCTCGGCAGGTGCTGCGGGGGCTTCGTCGCTGGCGAAATCGAAGTCGAGGGCGGCGTCGGGCGGGGAGGCCTCGGGAGTCGCGCCGGGAAGTTCGAAGTCGAGGTCGAAGGCCGCCGGGGCGGGCTCCACGTTCGCGGGCTCGGCGGTGACGGGGCGGGCGGGCGGCGTGTCGTCAGCCGGGGCGCCGGCGCTCGTGGGCTCGCCGAAGTCGAGGATGGGGAGGTCCGACAGGTCGGGCTCGAGGGGCTTGGGCTCGAAGCTGACAGGCTCGAAGGCGTCGTTCTCGAGCACTTCGTTTTCGAGGGCTTCCAGGGCCTCGAGGGCTGCGTCGTCCTCCAGGGCGCCGAAGCTGAAGTTGGACATGACCTGGGTGGCAGCCATGTCCAGGGCGGCCTTGGCCGGCTCGGGCTTCTTGACGGCGGGCGCAGCGGGGGGCGGCGCGAGGGCTTCCACGGCGGGCGCTTCGCCGCTGCTGCGCAGGCGCTCGGCCGAGGCGAGCAGGGCGCTGACGTCCTTGTGGATGCCGGCGCCAGCCTTGATCTGGTCGATCCACGCGGAGAAGCTCGCGTGGGCGTCGCCGATGAGCTCGAGCAGTTCGTCGGTGACGGGGGTCTCGAGGCGCAGCCAGTGGTTGAGGGTCTGCTCCATGCCCCAGGCGGCTTCGCCGAAGTCGCGCAGGCCGACCATGCGGCCGCTGCCTTTGAGGGTGTGGAAGCTGCGCCGGATGGTGGTGAGCACCTCGACGTCGTGGGGGTTCCTGACCAGCTCGGCGTGCCGGGCGGCGATGGTGTCGCGGACGTCCTCGGCCTCTTCGAGGAAGATGGCCAGGAGTTCGGCGTCGAGCTCTTCTTCGCTGGCTTCGAGCAGGCGCGTGGCTTCGGCGGAGAGGGCCGGGGCAGCGGGGGCCTGGGGCAGCGGAGTGGCTTCGGTGAACAGTTCGCCGGCGTCGAGGAGGGTGAGGGCCTGGCGGGCCTGCTTCTCGAGCTCGAGGTCGGCCGTGAGGGAGGCGTCCTGGCGCAGGCTTTCGAGGTTGAGCTGGAGCTCGGTGCGCAGGCCGACGTCTTCGGGGTTGTCCTTGAGGGCGGCGGCGAGGGCGGCGGTCTCGCGCTTCTGTTGGGCGAGCTCGGCCTCGATGCTGTCGGCGGCCGGAGCCTTGCCTGCGTCGGGGCGCAGGATGCGTTCGAGGTCGGCGGGGCCGTGCTGCAGGGCTTCGATGTAGACGCCGAGGGCCGACAGGCGGTGGGCGATCTCCTCGAAGGCCTCGGTGCCGGTGTCGGCATCGGGGGCGGAGAGGGCGGCGATGCGGGCGGCGGCGTCCTGGACGAGGCGCATGGCGGCGTCCTCGTTCATCACCGACAGGGCGCCTTCGACCTGCTTGAGCGGCGCGCGCACGGCGGCCAGGATGTTGGCCTGGCCGGGGGCGCGGAAGAAGCTGTCGAGGCTCTGCTCGACTTCAGCCAGGCTGGTCTGAATCTCGTGGACCAGCTGGCGGTTGACCTGGCGGCTCTGGGCGTCGGACTCGACGATGGCCAGCGGGCTGAGGCGCTCACCCCGCTGGTGGGCCTTGAGTCGGTCGAGCAGGCTGCCGATCTGGACGTCTTCGGTGAGGTCGGGGCGGGCGTGGGCGTCGAGGCGGGTGTCGAGCACCAGCATGGTGGTGGCCACGTCCATCGACAGGGCGTCGGTGAGGCGGAGCGGGTCCTGGCGCAGCCAGCGGGCCAGGTCGCCGAGGGCCGCGGCGATCTCGGCGACTTCCGGCTGGTCGAGGGCGCGGGCCTGGTCGATGACCGGGGCGATGGCGTCCTGGAAACGCGGCAGGCCGACGGCGCCGCCCTTGGAGAACTGGTCCCAGGCCTCCCGGGCCGTGGAGAGTTCGTCGCGCAGCTTGCGCAGAATCGGCGCCAGCGGCATGTCGCTGATGCCGCGCTTGCCGCTTGGGATGAGGTTGCTGAGCTCGTAGGCGCTGCGCACGGCGCCGATGGCCGGCGAGTCGGCCGCGGCGATCGCGACGTGGTAGAGCACGTCGCGCATGAGGCGTTCGGCGACGATGGCCGAGCCTTCCATGAAACGCCGCATCTGGCCGTCGATGCGGCCGCACAGGCGCTTGGCGCTGGCGTCGCTGGGGATGGCCTGCTGGCCGAGGGCGTCGAAGAAGGCGGTGGCGGCGAACCAGAAGGCGCGCGAGGCGGGGTTGCCCTGCATGCTTTCGATGCCGGCCACGGCTTCACGCATTTCCTGCGGGCCGGCGGGGTCGTCGCCGTTGCGGAACCACTTGAGCAGGCCCCGTTCGAAGCGCCCGCGCAGGGCACGCAGCCGCTTCGGGTCGTCCTGGGTGTCGGCGGCCTGGGAGAAGACCGGGCGCCGGGACAGGTCGGGGAAGAACAGCTCGCCCGCGGTGGGGGCTTCGAGGCCCCGGGCGGCGGCGAGCTCGCTGTAGAGGGAGAACAGGCGCAGGGCCTGGTCGGGCTGGCCGCGGGTGAGCTCGTCGAGGTAGTTGCCGATGGCCGCAATGCAGCGGCTGGCCAGGCGGCGGACTTCGGGCGTTGCAGCGATCTGTTCGCCCGCCATTTCGCCGAGCAGGCGGTCGAGCTGCTCGGAGAACTGGGTCAGGCCGTCGAGGCCGACGATGGACAGGGCGCCGTGGGCCTGGTGGAGGTGGGTCTGGGCAAACTTGATCTTGCCGGCGCTGTCCGGGACCGACCCGGCCTCGGCGAGCGCGGTGGTCGCGCGCTCGAGGGCCAGGTCGATTTCGCCTTTGACCCAGGTCAGCGGACCGAGGTCGAGTTCGTGTGCTGGGCTCATCGATGCTTTTCGGTCGGAATCCGTTCCAGGTCGGGGGGGCTGTCGGGTCTGCAGGGTCAGACCTTGAAGCCGGAGACCGAGCCCTTCAGTTCGATCGCGAGGTCGGCCAGCTCGCCGATGGAGACGGCGGTCTGCTGGGTGCCGGTGGTGGTGCGGTCGGTGATGGCGAGAATGTTCTTCATCTTTTCGGCCACCTGGGTGGCGGCCTTGGCCTGCACTTCGGTACTGGCCGAGATGCGTTCGATGAGGGCGGCGGTTTCGGCGGAGACGCGCTCGATCTCGGCGAGCTCCTGGCCGGCGGTTTCGGACAGGCGGGCGCCGTCGACCACGTCGCGGGTGGCGTTTTCCATGGCCGCCACGGCGTCGCCGGTGTCGGTCTGAATGGTCTTCACGATGGCGCCGATCTGCTTGGTGGCTTCGGCGGAGCGTTCGGCCAGGCGCTGCACTTCTTCGGCAACCACCGAGAAGCCGCGGCCGGCTTCGCCCGCCGAGGCGGCCTGGATGGCGGCGTTGAGGGCCAGCACGTTGGTCTGTTCGGTAATGTCGGAGATGAGCTCGACGATCTCGCCGATCTCCTGGGACGATTCGCCCAGGCGCTTGATGCGCTTGGAGGTTTCCTGGATCTTCTCGCGGATGTCGTTCATGCCCTTGATGGTGTCCTCCACGGCGGCGGCACCCTTCTGGGCGGCCTCCAGGGAGCGGCGGGCCACCTGGGCGGACTGCAGCGCGTCTTCGGAGGCGGCGCTCATGGAGCTGGCCATGCTCTGGGCGGTCTCGCCGGCGAGGCGGAGTTCCTGGGCCTGGCGTTCGGTGGCGGAGAGCAGCTCGTCGGAGGTGCGCTGGGCGGACTCGGTGGCGGTGGTCACACGGACCGAGGCGTCGTTGATGCGGCGCACCAGCACGGAGAGTTCTTCGATGGTGTAGTTGACCGAGTCGGCGATGGCGCCGGTGATGTCTTCGGTGACGGTGGCGCGCACGGTGAGGTCGCCGTCGGCCAGGTCGCCCATCTCGTTCATGAGGCGCAGGATGGCCTGCTGGGTGCCGTTACGCTCGGTCTCGGCGGCGTCGCGGAGCTGTTCGGCGGCCTTGTGGCGGCGGGCGATGTCGTCGTTGTAGGTCTTGGCCATGAGGGCCAGGCAGGCCAGCGCGAGCAGCGCGCTGACGATGATCGCCAGCGAGACCCAGGTGAAGAAGCCGGTGTAGGCGCCGGTGTAGCCTTCGGTCAGGGCGGTGGTCTTCTCGAGGAGGGCGCTGGAGTCCTGGAAGATCTGGCTGCCGGCCTGCTTGGCCTGGACGAGCAGCTGGATGCTGCCGAGGATGGCGCTGACCGCGGCGAGGTTGTCCTTGGCGACGGCTTCGAGCTCGTTGAGCTTGGCCTTGGCGTCGCTGCCTTCGGAGGTCATCTTCTGGAGCTGTTCGAGCTGTTCGCGGAAGGTGTTGGTGTCCTTGCCGAGCAGGAAGGTGACGTCCGGGTCGATGGCGTTGGCGACCTGCAGCGCGTTGGCGTTCTTGGCGATCCGCTGGGTGAGCATCACGACCTGGCTGGCGGTGGCGATCTCGCGGGGGGACGCGCCGCCCTGCAGCTTGAGCGCGGCGATCTGCTCGGAGAGCTCGAGCAGGTGCGGGTTCTTGGCGTTGATGCTGGCCACCGAGGCGCCCAGCGCGGTGAGGTTCTTCTTTTCCTTCAGCACCTTCTCGGCGTTGGCGTCGGTCTTGCGCCACAGTTCGGTGACCGCGGCGAGCTCGGCCTCGACCGCGCTGCTGCCGCCCGGCACGCCGGTGCCGTTGACGTCGCCGCCGTTGGTGACCGCGTCGAGGAGCTGGTTGAACTGGGCGCGGCTCTGCTCGAGCTCACCGAAGGCGTTGGGTTCGCCCTGCAGTGCGAGCTGGCTGGCCTTGGCGATCTGCTGGGAGAGGGTGCGCATCTCGCCGGCGCCGGCCACGTAGGCGGTGCCGAAGCTGCTGACGCGGATCTGGTAGAGCACCAGGGCGGTGGTCAGGGCGGCGAAGATCAGGAAGGGGAGGCGCAGGACCCGCAGCTGGTCGGCGGCGCTCTTGCCGCGCAGCATCGGCAGGGCGGCCTCCTGGCCCCCGCTGCTGGAGTCCATGCTTCAGCGAGCGGGGCCCGCTGCTCCTCCAGAATGTGTGTTCATGATTGAGCGGCGTCCAGAAAACGCGGATGGTTCAGCAGCTCGGCGACCTTGAGGCGGGTCCAGGGGGTGCCGAGGGAGTCGTGCAGCACGTCGCCGATCCAGGGGTGTTCGGGGTCGGCGGTGCTGGAGGCGACTTCGAAATCGTCGATCGAGCGCAGGCCCAGCGCGCGGCTCACCAGGATCGCGCAGTTGAGCTCGTGGCGGACGCCGATCAGCAGCAGGCGGGCGTGCCCCACGGGGGCGACCGGCGCGTCGCCGTGGAAGGAGGCGAAGTCCACCACGCCGAAGAGGTTGCCGCGCACGCTGGCGAGGCCGCGGAACCACGGCTCGGCGAGGGGCACCGTGGCAAGCGGCGGGACGGCCAGGATCTCGCCGGCCTCGGTGAGGTCGATGAGCCAGTTGCGCTGCCCCACCTGCACCGCGAGCAGCGCCGAGGCGCGGGTGTCATGCGCTTCGGCAAGGCGCCGGGCGAGCCCGGCCTGGAATTCGTGGAGGCTGATCCGCTTCGCCATGGGGTGCTTTCAGCCGAGGGCCCGGATCTTTTCGAGGAGCGTCGTATGGTCGATGGGCTTGACCATGTAGTCGAAGGCGCCCTGGCGCATGCCCCAGATCTTGTCGGTCTCGAGGCCCTTGCTGGTGCACATGATGACCGGGATGTCGCGGGTGGCGTCGTCGCGCACGATGGTGCGGGTGGCCTGGTAGCCGTTGGTGCCGGGCATGACCACGTCCATCAGGATCAGGTCGGGGTGTTCGCTCTTGCTCTTGACGACGGCCTCGTCCCCGCTTTCGGCGGTGACGACCTGATACCCGTTCTTGACGAGGACTTCCGACAGGGCGAGACGCTCGGTGGGGGAGTCGTCTACGACGAGGATTTTCTTGATCGGCATGGGGGGCGGGTTTCTGACAGTCAATCGTTCGTGGAAGCCGGGCGTCCGTGGGTGTAACTGGCCACCGAGCGGAGCAGGCTTTCCTTCGTGAAAGGTTTCGTGAGGTATTCGTCCGAGCCGGCGAGGCGCCCGCGGGCGCGGTCGAAGAGGCCGTCCTTGGACGATAGCATGATCACCGGCGTGCCCTTGAGGCGCGGGTTCTTCTTGATGAGCGCGCAGGTCTGGTAGCCGTCCAGGCGGGGCATCATGATGTCGACGAAGATCAGGTCGGGCGCGTGGTCTGCGATCTTGGCGAGGGCGTCGAAGCCGTCCTCGGCCAGCACCACCTGGCAGCCGGCCTGCGCGAGGAAGATCTCTGCGCTGCGGCGGATGGTGTTGCTGTCGTCGATGACCATGACCTTGATGCCGCTTAGATTCACCATCAGTCTCCGGGGTGTTTGCCGATGTCTTAACCGGCGTGAACTTTAACGCGAGGCAAATAATGCCAGCTGAGGAATAAGCCTCAGATTGCGATCATTTCGAAATCTTCTTTGCGGGCACCACAATCTGGGCAGGTCCAGTTGGGCGGAATGTCGCTCCAGCGGGTGCCGGGCGCGATACCCTCTTTGGGCAGTCCGTCGGCTTCGTGGTAGATGAAACCGCAGATCAGGCACATCCACGACTGGTATGGGGAAGGCATGTGGGTGAGACTCGCTGTGATTTCGGCTAGAATCGGCCAGATCGTGAATGGTAGCGCAGTCGAAGTTAAAATTGTGCGTCCTCGTCTCCCCGAATGACCCTCCAGCGCAACGATCTCACTCCTCCTCTGGTCCTGGTTTTTGCCGCCGCCGACCCCACCGGTGGCGCCGGCATCCAGGCCGACATGCTGACGCTCGCCGGCATGGGCTGCCACGCGCTCACCGTCATCACCGCGCTCACCGTTCAGGACACCGCGGGTGTCGAGGACGTCCTCGCGGTCGATGCCGACTTCGTATCCGAACAGGCTAGGGCGGTGCTCGAGGACATGCCGGTGCAGGTCTTCAAGCTCGGGGTGCTCGGCAGCGTCGAGAACATCGAGGTGATCGCCGAGATCATCTCCGACTACCCCCACATCCCGGTGGTGGTCGACCCGGTGGTGGCCTCCGGGCGCGGCGACGAGCTCGCCTCCGAGGCGATGCTCGAAGCCCTGCGCAATCTGATCCTGCCCCAGACGACCGTCATCACCCCCAACACCATGGAGGCGCGCCGGCTGGCCGCCCGTGGCCACGACGACCACGAAGAGCTCGACATGTCGGCCTGCGCCCGGCGCATCCTGGCCACCGGCTGCAAGTACGTGCTGATCACCGGCTCCCACGCCAACACGCCCCAGGTGGTCAACACCCTCTACGGCAGCCGCGGCGTGCTGCGCGCCGACGCCTGGGAGCGCCTGCAGGGCAGCTACCACGGCTCGGGGTGCACGCTGGCGTCGGCGCTGGCCGGGGCGCTGGCCCACGGCCTCGACGTGTCCCAGGCGGTCTTCGAGGCCGAAGGCTTCACCTGGCAGAGCCTGGTGGCGGCCTTCCGCGGTGGCGGCCCTGCTGCCCGCCCGCCCGGCCCTCGTCCAGTACCGCAACAAGCTCGCCGACGCCGCCGCCCGCCGCGACCAGGCCGCGCGCCTCCTGGCCCTGTGCCGCGGCGCCGGCGTGCCCCTCGTCATCAACGACGACCTGGCGCTGGCCCTGGCGATCGGCGCCGACGGCGTCCACCTCGGCCGAGACGACGGCGACCCGGCCGAGGCCCGGCGCGCCCTCGGGCCCGGCCGCATCCTCGGCGTCAGCTGCTACGACGAATGGGCGCGGGCCGAGGCCGGCGCCGCCGCCGGCGTCGACTACCTGGCCTTCGGCGCCGTCTACCCGTCGCCCACCAAGCCCCATGCACCCCGCGCCGGCCTCGAGCTGCTCAGCCGGGCGAAGGCCGGGTTCGGCCTGCCGGTGGCCGCCATCGGCGGCATCACCCTGGGCAACGCGCCACCGCTCGTCGCCGCCGGCGCCAGCCTGCTGGCGGTGATCAGCGACGTCTTCTCCGCCCCCGACCCGGCCGCCCGCGCGGCCGCCTACGCCGGGCTCTTCGAACGCTCCACACAGGAACCTTCCGCATGACCAGTCGCAACGAAGAACTCTTTGCCCGCGCCCAGCGCACCATCCCCGGCGGCGTCAACTCGCCGGTCCGGGCCTTCCGTTCGGTGGGCGGCACGCCGCGCTTCCTCAAGAAGGCGCTCGGCGCCCGGGTGTGGGACGCCGACGGCAAGGAATACCTCGACTACGTGGGCTCCTGGGGCCCGGCGATCCTCGGCCACGCCGACCCGGTGGTGGTCGAGGCGGTCCGCACGGCGGCCCTTGACGGCCTGTCGTTCGGCGCCCCCACCGAGCGCGAGATCGAGATGGCCGAGCGCCTGTGCGAACTGCTGCCCAGCATGGAGATGGTGCGCCTCGTTTCCAGCGGCACCGAGGCCACGATGAGCGCCATCCGCCTGGCCCGCGGCTTCACCGGCCGCGACGCGATCGTCAAGTTCGAGGGCTGCTACCACGGCCACGCCGACAGCCTGCTGGTCAAGGCCGGCTCGGGCCTGCTCACCTTCGGCAACCCCTCGTCGGCCGGCGTGCCCGAAGACTTCGCCAAGCACACCGTGGTGCTCGACTACAACGATCCGGCCCAGCTCGAGGAGACCTTCAAGGCCCGCGGCAGCGAGATCGCCTGCGTGATCATCGAGCCGATCGCCGGCAACATGAACCTCATCAAGCCCTCGGCCGAGTTCATGCACCTGCTCCGCCGGCTGTGCACCGAGCACGGCGCGGTGCTGATCTTCGACGAGGTGATGACCGGCTTCCGGGTCGGCCCGCGGGGCGTGCAGGGGCTGTTCGGCATCACCCCCGACCTCACCACCCTGGGCAAGGTGATCGGTGGCGGGATGCCGGTGGGCGCCTTCGGCGGCCGCCGCGACATCATGGAAAAGATCGCCCCGCTGGGCGCGGTGTACCAGGCCGGCACCCTGTCGGGCAGCCCGGTGGCGGTGGCGGCGGGCCTCGCCAGCCTCGAGCAGATCGCCCGGCCCGGCTTCTACGACACCCTCGGCGCGCGCACCCTGCGCCTCGTCGAGGGCCTCAATGCCGCAGCGGCGAAGCATGGCGTGCAGTTTGTCGCCGACTCGGTGGGCGGCATGTTCGGCCTGTACTTTGCCAAGGCCGTGCCCCGTAACTACGCCGAGGTGATGGCCTGCGACAAGGAGCGCTTCAACCGCTTCTTCCACGCCATGCTCGACGCCGGCCATTACTTCGCCCCGTCGGCCTTCGAGGCCGGCTTCGTGTCGGCGGCCCACTCCGAAGCCGACATCGACAGCACCATCGCCGCCGCCGAGGCCTGGTTCGCCGCCAACGCCGGCTGAGCCGGCACCCCGCGCCAGCAAAAAGGCCCGGTTTCCGCCGGGCCTTTTGTTTTTACATCAGGAAGATCGTCGCCAGCCCGAGGAAGATGAAGAAGCCGCCCGAGTCGGTGACGGCGGTGATGATGACGCTGGAGCCGACCGCCGGGTCCTGCCCCAGGCGGTTGCGGATCATCGGCGCCAGCACGCCCACCAGGGCGGCCAGCAGCAGGTTGAGGGTCATCGCGGCGGTCATCACCGCGCCCAGCTTGCCGCTGCCGTAGAGCACCCACGACAGCACGCCGAGCAGCCCGCCCCACACGATGCCATTGACCAGCGCCACGCCCATCTCCTTCTTGATGAGGCGGGTGAGGGCGTCGTCCTGCACCTGGCCCATCGCGATGCCGCGCACGATCATGGTGATGGTCTGGTTGCCCGAGTTGCCGCCGATGCCGGCCACGATGGGCATCAGCGCGGCGAGCGCCACCAGCTTCTCGATCGAGCCCTCGAAGGCGCCGATCACCCGGCTGGCGAAGAAGGCGGTGACGAGGTTCACCGCCAGCCAGGCCCAGCGGTTCTTCACCGAGTCCCACACCGGGGCGAAGATGTCCTCGCCCTCCTTCAGGCCGGCCTGGCTGAGCAGCTCGTTCTCGGTTTCCTCGCGGATGAAGTCCACCACCGTGGCCACCGTGACGCGCCCGACCAGCTTGCGGTGGTAGTCCACCACCGGCGCCGACACCAGGTCGTAGCGCTCGAAGGCCTGGGCCGCGGTCTCGGCCTCGTCGGCGGGCTCGAGCGTGAGGGTGTCGGTGAGCATGATGCTGCCCACCACGGTTTCCGGGTCGTTGATCAGCAGCCGGTCGAGGGGCAGCACGCCGCGCAGGTGTTCGTCCCGGTCGACCACGAAGAGCTGGTCGGTGTGGTCGGGCAGCTCGTCGAAGCGGCGCAGGTAGCGCAGCACCACCTCGAGGGTCACGTCCTCGCGCACGGTGACCATCTCGAAATCCATCAGCGCGCCCACCGAATCGTCGGGGTAGGACATCGCGGCGCGCAGCTGCTCGCGCTCCTCCTGGTCGAGGCCCTGGTAGACCGCCTCCATCACCGCCTGGGGCAGGTCGGGGGCCAGGTCGGCCAGCTCGTCGGCGTCGAGCTGCTCGGCCGCGGCGCGCAGGGAGTCCGGGTCCATCGACTCGATGAGGGATTCCCGCACCGCGTCGGACACTTCGAGCAGGATCTCGCCGTCCCGCTCGGCCTTCACCAGGTCCCACACGAACAGGCGCTCGTCGACCGGCAGCGCCTCGAGGATGTGGGCGACGTCGGCGGAGTGCAGGCTGTCGAGCTTGTGGGTCAGCTCCTGGATGTGCTGCTTGTGCACCAGGCTCTCGACCAGCTCGTGCTTGGGCATTTCCTGGCGATGGACGAGGTCTTCCACCAGCTTGTGGCGGGCAAGCAGGTGCTGCACCTCGCGCACATGGCTGTCGAGGTCGTCGTGGTGCTGGAGTTCGTCGTTGTCGGCCATGTGGCGGTCCCTGGTCGAAGGGGGCACGCCGGCTGCGTGCGCAGGCTGCGGATTCTACGGACTTTGCTGCGCCGCGGCGACCCGCAGGCGGCGCTTTTCTGCCGTCTTTGCCTCGTGGCGGGGTGGTGGGCGGAGCCTGTCCCCCAGGGTGGGGCCCGGATGGCTCCGGGCAGGCCTCCGATGGGTCTGCGTGCGCCTCGTTTGCCTTGATTTGAGGCAACGGAGGATGTCAGCCAACCCGGGGGATGGGCAGCCGAGCCTGTCAGGGAAGTCTCTTCAAGTCGCCAGAAAGCAGGCAGTCAAGGCCGCCCCGCTTGAAGAGCCTTCTTGTCACGCTGTGCTGGCTTGCGGTTTTGATGTTGTGGCCTGCATCAAGCTTGCGCTCGCCTGTTTTGACCTTGTTGTCGCCTGTAACAACCTTGTGCAGGCGTGTTGTCTTTATGTTGTCGCCTGTATCAACGATGTGCAGCCGACTTTCAACGTTGTTGATAGCTGTTTTCCTTATGTACAGGCGTGTAGATAAGGAAAACAGCTATCAACATTGAATCAACAGGCCTCAACAACGAATCAACAGGCTTCAACATCGAAGCGAGGCGCTCGCAACCGGGGGTGGGTGCCCTGCGGGTCGTTGATGGTGACCCGCAACTCGCCACCCGCCTGCCGCCTACGGCCAGGCCCGCGCGCCGAACATCATCCGCTTGGCCACGAAATGCCGTGCCGGCGGCAGCAGGTCGAGGGCGAACAGGCCGGCGCCGCGCGCGTGGGCGAGGGGGGCGATGGCGTTGCTGAAGAGGCGCACCAGGCCGTCGGTGAAGCGGATGGTGCCCTGGCGGTCGAGGCGCCGCTCGCTGGCGTAGCGCGCCAGGGTGGCGGCGTCGCCGGGGTCGCCGCCGGCTTTGAGCAGCACCTGGGCGCAGGCCCACACGTCGCGCAGGGCGAGGTTGTAGCCCTGGCCGGCGACCGGGTGGAGGGTCTGGGCGGCGTTGCCGAGCCACACCGTGCGCGGCCCGGTGGGGTCGGGGCGGTAGCGCAGCAGCAGCGGGTAGCGGGCCCGCGGGCCGACGCCGGCAAAGTGCAGGCGCTCGCCGAAGTGGGCCTGCAGGCGGGCCCGGTAGGCGTCGTCGTCCAGGGCCATCAGCGCGTCGGCGTCGTTGGGGCTGGCGGTGTGCACGATGGCGCAGTCGCTGCCGCAGGGCAGCACGGCCAGCGGGCCCTGCGGGGTGCAGCGTGCCCAGGCGCGGTGGGCGTGGCCCTCGACGGGCGTGGCGACGCTGATCACGGCGTGCTGGGCGTAGTCGCGCTCGACGAGCTCGGGGGCTTCGCTGCCCTGGGTGCTGCCTTCGGCGCAGGCCACCAGGCGGGCGCCCAGCGTGCCGTCGGCGAGGCTGAGGCTGACGCTGTCGGGGCCGGCGGCGAGGCCGGTGACGGTTGTGTTGCCCTGGATCGGGATGCCGGCGGCGGCCAGCGCGTCGTCGAGGGCGGCGGCGAGGTGGCCGGCGGCCACCACGTAGCCCATCGCCGGCAGGCCGTAGTCGGCGGCCTTGAGCAGGCTGCGGCCGAGGCCGCCCTGCTGGGAGATGTGGATGGTCTCGATGGGGGTGGCCGGCAGCTGCTGCCAGATGCCGAGGCGCTCGAGGGTCAGCCGGCTGCCGTGGGAGAGGGCCAGCACGCGGGGGTCGTGGCGGGCGGCGCCGCGGGGGCGGGCGTCCACCAGTTGCAGGTCGAGGCCGGAATCCTTGAGGGCCAGCGCGAGGGTCATGCCCACCGGGCCGGCGCCGACGATGAGGAGGTCGTGCTCAGCCACGGCGGGCCTCCGCCATCAGGGCTTCGATGTCGGCCACGCTCTTGGGGGCGGCGTGGGTGATGATGTCGCAGCCGGCGGGGGTGACGAGGGCGTCGTCCTCGATGCGGATGCCGATGTTCCAGAAGGCCTCGGGCACGCCGTCGGCGGGGCGGATGTAGGTGCCGGGCTCGACGGTGAGCATGTTGCCGGCGGCGAGCAGGCGCCATTCGCCACCGAGCTTGTATTCGCCGGCGTCGTGCACGTCGAGGCCGAGCCAGTGGCCGGTGCGGTGCATGTAGAACTGGCGGTAGCTGCCGGATTCGAGCACGCCGTCGAGGCTGCCCTGGAGCAGGCCGAGGTCGAGGTAGCCCTGGGCGAGCACGCGGGTGGCGGCGTCGTGGGGGGTGTTCCAGTCGATGCCGGGGCGGATCGCGGCGATGGCGGCGGCCTGGGCGGCGAGGACGAGCTCGTACACCGCCTTCTGCGGCCCGCTGAAGCGGCCATTGACCGGGAAGGTCCGGGTGATGTCGGAGGCGTAGCCGTCGAGCTCGCAGCCGGCGTCGATGAGGAGCAGGTCGCCGTCCAGCAGGCGGCACTGGTTGTCGACGTAGTGCAGCACGCAGGCGTTGGCGCCGCCGGCGACGATGCTGCCGTAGGCCGGGGCCTGGCTGCCGTGGCGGCGGAACTCGTGGAGCAGCTCGGCCTCGACTTCGTATTCGAAGGCGCCGGGGCGGGTGGCGGCCATCGCCCGGCGGTGGGCGCCGGCCGAGATGTCGGCGGCGCGGCGCATGGTGGCGACTTCGGCGGCGTCCTTCACGAGGCGCATCTCG
Organism: Zoogloea sp.; assembly: GCA_023150125.1. Lineage (GTDB taxonomy): Bacteria > Pseudomonadota > Gammaproteobacteria > Burkholderiales > Rhodocyclaceae > Zoogloea. Next base: position 4,458 of record JAKLLM010000102.1, on the reverse strand, counting down.
TCGAGCAGGCTGCGCACGTCGCGGATCTGGGCCGGGGCGTGGCAGCCGCTGCGGGCCTGGGCGCGGACGCGGTTGAGGGCGTCGGTGACGCGGCGGTCCCAGTCGGGCTCGTAGCCCATCGAGTGGAAGATGGCCGGCTGGTTGGCGAGGAGTTCGGCGAGCTTGGCGTCGAGCTCGGCGATGGGGTGGGCCTCGTCGAAGCCGAAGGCCTCGCGGGCGGCCTCGGGGCCGAAGCGGAAGCCGTCCCAGATCTCGCGCTCGACGTCCTTGCTGCGGCAGAACAGCAGGCTCTTCGGCGCGTCGCCGGCCACCAGCACCAGCACCGCCTCGGGCTCGCGGAAGCCGCTGAGGTAGTAAAAGTAGCTGTCGAAGCGGTAGCCGTGGTGGGTGTCGCGGTTGCGGATGCGCTCGGGGGCGGTCGGGATGATGGCGACGCCGCCGCCGGCCTCCTGCATGGTTTGCAGGAGCCGGGCGCGGCGGGCCTGGAAGGGGGCGATGTCTACGGGCATGGGGCGGAGGGCGGCGTTGCGACAGGAGTCGGCGAGGATATGCCGCTTTCGCCCCGGCTGACAATCGCCCGGGCGGGAAACGCGGCTGCGTTCCCGCCCGGCGCGGGCTTACTGGAGCAGGGGGCTGGTGAACAGCCAGAGGTCGGTGGCGGGGGTGTTGATGTAGCTGCTGCCGAAGCGCATCGCCACCTGCCCCACGGCGCCGGGCACCAGCTGATTCGGGGTGGGCGGGGAGGCGTCGACGCTGAACGCCGGGGTGGCGACGGTGGCGAAGTTGCCCATGTCGACGAGCGCCAGCCTGCCGCTGCCGGCGATGCACACCATCCGGTTGGCGACGCTGTGGGCGCGGCAGTGGCTGTGCGACACGCTGCCGAGCAGGGTGAAGTCGCTGGCGCGATAGATGGCCAGGCTCCCCACGATGCCCTGCGTGGTCCAGTCGATGGTGCGCATGCCGTAGCCGAGGGTGACGCTTCGCTCGTTGGTGAGGAGCAGCCCGTCGCCGAGCACGGACATCGCGTAGAGCGAGAAGCCGCTGGTTTCATCGTCGAAGCCGTATACGGTGGTGCCGTTGCCGTCGTAGGTCAGCGGGCCGGCGCGGGTGCTGCTGAACAGCCCGCCGACCATCTGGGGCTGGAGCGCGCCGGCGCGGATCTGCACCACGCCTGAATTGGTGTTCGAGCGGGCGGGGTCGAAGGTGGACACGGCGATCACGTCGCTCTCGACGGGCGACACGGCGATGGACTTGGGCTGCAGCTGGGTGCCGAAAACCGGCGCGGTGGGCAGGCGGACGCGGTACTGCTCGCTCATCGCCGGCAGCGCCAGCTTGACGACGTCACCGCTGCCCTTGAGGCCGACGTAGAGCGCGCTGCCGTCGGGCGCGACGGCCATCGCGAAGGGCTCGGAACCCACCGCGGCCGAGTAGCTGACGGCGCCGGTGGCGGCGTCGATGGTGGCGATGCTGTTGTCGGTGACGCCGACGCTGCTCGGGATCGAGGCGTAGTAGCGGTTGCGGCTGGCATCGAAGACCAGCGCGTTGTGGGTCAGGCTGAGCTTGACGAGCGTGCCGTCGGGCTGGCCGGCGAACAAGGGCGTGCCGCCGACGCTGCCACTGGCGATGGCGAGGCTTTGGGTCGTCGTCACGCCTTGCTCGTCGGTGACGCTGCGGTCGACGCGCACCAGGCCGATCCCCGGCGCCCACCAGCTTTCCTCGCTGGCGGTGATCGTTGCAGGCGCGCTCTGCAGGGACGAGGGCGAGGCGGTGACGGTGATCACGGTGCGGAACCGGGCCGCTTCGGGCGAGCCGAGGGGGAGCACCACGGTTTCGAAGCCGACGAGCTGCTGGGTCAGCTCGAAGCGGAAGCTGTCGATGATGCCGTCGCCGTCGGCGTCCTCACCCCAGCTGCCCTGACGGATCGAGCGGAAGGTGCTGCCGACCGGATAGAAGGGCTCGGGGAACAGCATGACCTCACCGATCAGCGTCCGTACCGCGGCGGGCAGGTCGCTGGCGAGGTCGAGCTGGCTGATGCCGGCGCTGGTGCGTCGGTAGCTTTCGATCTCGGTCGGGGCTCCCGGGAGGGTTTCCGAGATCGTGAAGGTGTCGGGGGTGGCGCTGATGACCGTGCGGGTGGCGGTTTGCCCGGTGGGCGTCCCGTTGTCGCTGACGGTATAGGTCCAGCTGTCGCCGGAAGCCGCCGGGAAGTAGTTGCGGCTGCGCAGATCGAGGCGGTCGCCCGTCGGGTAGGTGTCGGAGACCAACTGGGGCAGCGGCGCCCGGATGTTGGCGGAGTCATCGCCTCCGCCGCCACCCCCGCCGCAGGCCGACAGCAGCAGGGCGAGGGCGGTGGCTGCGAATTGTAGAACTGCACCGGCTTTCATGATTGCCTCCTGCGAGGGATGGAAAACAGTGCGGGGCCGGGCGGCCTCTATTGCTTTTCACTGTATCCCTTCTGCATCCCGGTGTTTTGATGCAGAACAAATCAGGTGGCAACAGGCTGTCAGGAGCTGGGCGCGCGCAGGCTCTCGTCCAGCTCGGCGAGGCGCTGGGGGGTGCCGACGTCCACCCAGCGGCCGTCGTGGCGGGCGCCGGTGACGTGGCCGGCGGCCATCGCGGCGCGCAGCAGCGGGGCGAGCTTGGCGGCTTGATCTGGCGCGAGGCCGGCGAACAGGGCTGGGTGGTAGGCGCCGAGGCCGGCGAAGGTGAGGCGCTCGCCCGTGCCGTCGTCGCACACCTGGCCATTCGGCAGCAGGCCGAAGTCGCCGGCCGGATGGTGGGCGGGGTTGGGCACCAGCAGCAGGTGGGCGAGGGGGCCGCCCGCGGCGAGGCCTGTGGCGGCCGTGCGCAGGGCTGCGATGTCGGCGTCGGCGAAGACGTCGCCGTTGATGACGATGAAGGGTGCGTCGCCCAGCAGCGGCAGGGCGCGGGCGATGCCGCCGGCGGTCTCGAGGGCGCTGCCTTCCGGCGAGTAGCGGATGCGCACGCCGAAGGCGCTGCCGTCGCCGAGGGCGGCTTCGATCATCTGCCCGAGGTGGGCGTGGTTGATGACGAGCTCGACGATGCCCGCCGCCGCCAGACGTTCGATGTGCCAGGCGATCAGCGGCTTGCCCCCCGCCGCGAGGAGCGGCTTGGGGCAGGTGTCGGTGAGCGGGCGCATGCGTTCGCCGCGGCCGGCGGCGAGGATCATGGCTTTCATGGCGTTCAGAACGAGTAGCCGACTTCGGTGACGGTGGGCTCGAGCTGCTCCAGCAGGCGCAGCAGCGGGCGGAGTTCGCCGTAGCGTTCGCAGGCCTTGCGCAGGTAGTGCAGCACCAGCGGCATGTCCTTGAGGTAGCCGTCCTTGCCGTCCCGGTGGTAAAGCCGCGCGAAGATGCCGAGCACCTTGATGTGGCGCTGCACGCCCATCCATTCGTAGTCGCGGTGGAACTCGGCGAAGTCGGCGCGCACCGGCAGGCCGAGGGCACGCGCGGTTTCCCAGTAGCGGGCCAGCATGTCGAGGGCGAAGTCTTCTTCCCAGTGGATGTAGGCGTCCTTGAACAGCGAGGCGAGGTCGTAGCTCATCGGGCCATAAACGGCATCCTGGAAGTCGAGCACGCCGGGGTTGGGCGTGGTGACCATCAGGTTGCGGCTGTGGTAGTCGCGGTGCACGAACACCTTGGGCTCGGCGAGGTTGACCTCGACGATGCGGTCGAACACGTCGTAGAGGTCGGCGGTCTGCTTGTCGGTGAGGGTGACGCCCTTGTGGCGGGCCACGTACCACACCGGGAAGAGCTCCATCTCGCGCATCAGCAGCGCCCGGTCGTACTCGGGCAGCACGCCGGGGCGGCTGGCGTTCTGGATGCAGATCAGCGCGCCGAGGGCGTCGGCGTAGAGGTTGTGGGCGTTGTCCTTGGTGAGCGCCTGCAGGTAGGTGGTGCTGCCCAGGTCGGACAGCAGCAGGATGCCCTGCTCGAGGTTCTGCTTGATGACCTGCGGCACGTGGGCGCCGGCCGCGCCGAAGAGCTCGGCCACCTGGATGTAGGGGCGGCAGTCTTCGTGGCTGGGCGGCGCGTCCATCACGATCAGCGGGGTCGGATCGCCGTCGAAGGTGACGCGGAAGTAGCGCCGGAAGCTGGCGTCGGCGCTGGCGGGGGCGATTTCGAAGGCGCGGCCGGGAAATTCGGCGGCAAGCCAGGACTGGAGTTGTTGGCGTCGTTCCACGGGAGTCGGAGAGGCGTTCGTGTAAAATCGCGCAGTTTATCAAACCATGGTCGGCTCGCTGGCCGGTTCCGCATTCCGGATGAAACCACGTACGCAGCTGCGCTTCCTGTCCATCGCCCTGTTCGCCCTGTGGGGGCGCGCCGGTGCCGAGGATCTCCCGCCCTTCGTGGTGCCTTCGTCCCTGCTCGGCCGCCCGGCCGCGACGCTGAGCCCGCCCGCCGCGGCGCCCCAGCGGCCGGCTCCGCAGGCGGCCCC
>JAKLLM010000101.1 GCA_023150125.1 Zoogloea sp. | reverse complement strand
GGCTGCCGGTGCAGGGCCCGGCTTGGCCTGGTCGAGCTGCACGATCCGTTCCTTTAGCATCAGCTGATACTCTTCGAGCCGCCGGATTTTCTCGTTGACCTCGAGCTGGGATGCGATCCGGTCGTCGATTTCCGCCAGGGTGCGCTGTTCCTGGTTCAGTTGCTGGCGCGTGCCGTCGGGCTGTTCTCCCGCCGGCGGGCTGGACAGCAGCAGGCTCATGCGCAGCGGAGCGAGCCCGGCATCGGCCCCGCTGCCGATGATCAGGCGGTCGGAGCTCGACGGCACCGGCGCCAGGCTGCGCGCCGGAGGGTTGTCCTGCCGGGAGCTGCGGGCTTGCTTCGGGGCGGCCGAGGAGGGCAGGGGGCTCCGCTCGATGTTGCGCCGGGGGGCCGCAGAGCTCGTGCCCGCCCCCGCTCCTGCAGCGGGGCTCGTGGCGTGAACCGTCGAGACCTCGGGGAGCGATACCGGCGCGCGATGCCCGACCGGTGGCTGGAGCAGGATGGGGTAGTCGCGACGCAGCGGGCTTTCGCAGCCGAGCTGGATTCCGAGCATCGCGATCGGGTGGTTGATCGGTTCCCGGGTGGTGATGATCAGCTTGTCCCCGGCAACCCGTATGCGGGCCGTGCGGATCCAGGGCACGTCGTCGCTGTCGGCAGGGCTGGCCCGGCGCACGCAATTCGGGTCGAGCTCGCCCTCGCCCTGGCGGAGCAGTCTGATTTCAGCCTGTAGGGGCTCTCCCAGGTTCGATCTTGCTGTCAGCTCGCCCAACCCGACAGCCCCGGCGGAGAGGCTCCACAGGGGTGTCAGCATTGCAATGAGCAGGGAAAGCGGCTTTCGCGAGCTGTTCATCAAAAGTTGGTTGTCGATCCGACGCGAGGGGCCGGTGTTGCCTACGTAGGCCGGGACGTGATGGGTCAAGCGTACGTCGACGGCAAAGCTACAGTATTCTAAAGAAGTTTGGGCTTCGCCGCGGGCTCTTGTCGGTTGTGAATTGCGCCCTTGTGTGGCGAGGTCTGCTTCGGCGGGGTTTTTTTACGATTTTTGTTTTCTCTCTGATCTGCCATGCCACTCTCCTTGCCAAAAGTTGCCCGTTCGCGGGCTCATCTCCGTCGGATCGAGGTGGAGGGTTTTCTCCGTGAGGATGGTCTTCTCGAGCTCGACGCCCGCCTGACCGACCTGAAGGACAGGGACCAGCTCCTGGCGTCGGGCGTCCGCAAGGTCGGTGACCCCCTGCACGACCTGCTCGTCCGGGTGACGCTCGACAAGTCGTTTACGATCATCCACGTGGAAGCGTGCTCCGACTGGGTGCCTTACCCCGGCGCCTGCGACACGATCGGGCCGGCCTACGGGAGCCTGGTCGGGCTCAACCTCCTGCGCGGGTTCCGGCGCACCGTGAGCGAGATGTTCGCCGACGTGCGTGGCTGCTCCCATCTCACCGAGCTGCTGTTTTCGTTGCCGACCGCGGCGATCCAGACCTTCGCCACCTTTCGTCGCGAGAACGAGGACAGTGCCGAGAAGCCGTTCCAGCTCGATCGCTGCCATGCGCTGGAAACCAGCTCGCCCACGGTCCGCGAGTATTACCCCCGTTGGTATCGCAGACCGGCGGACGAATGAGCGGCCTGCCCTCTGGTTGCACTGCAGCGTGAAAGCGGTTGTGCCCGATGTTTCGTATATAATCAGAAAGTTCCCAAGCATCCGCGATGCCCGGCCTTTCCGGGTGGAGCGGTGCGGAATAGTCCTTCGGGCGGTCGTGCCTGTCTCGGCAGGCGGCCCGGGGAGCGAAGCGGTATCTGCGTTGGACGAGGGAGAACGGCGCAGGTGTCGCGGGGCCATGACGGCTCCGAAGAGTCCCATCAACCAAGCGTAAGCGGCCTTACAGGCTAAGACTTCGATCGAAGGGCAACCATGAAAATTCATGAGTATCAGGCAAAAGAACTACTGAGGAAGTATGGCGTCGTCACGCCGCGGGGCTTCCACTGCATTTCCGTCGACGCGGCGGTCAAGGCGGCTGAGGATCTCGGCGGCAAGGTGTGGGTCGTCAAGGCCCAGATCCACGCCGGCGGTCGCGGCAAGGGCGGCGGTGTCAAGCTGGCCCGTTCGCTCGACGAAGTGCGGACCAACGCCGAAGCCATCCTCGGTATGCAGCTGGTGACCCACCAGACCGGCCCGGAAGGCCAGAAGGTGCGCAACCTGCTGATCGAGGAAGGCGCCGACATCAAAAAAGAATACTACGTCGCCGTCCTGACCGATCGTGCCACCCAGAAGGTTGCCGTGATGGCCTCCTCCGAAGGCGGCATGGACATCGAAGAAGTCGCTCACAGCACGCCCGAGAAGATCCTGAAGGAATTCGTGGATCCGCTGGTCGGCCTGACCGACGCCCAGGCTGAAGTCCTGGCTCGCGGCATCGGCGTTCCGGAGGCCTCCGTCGCCTTCGCCGTCGACACCCTGAAGAAGCTCTACACCTGCTACATGGAAACCGATGCTTCCCTGGCGGAAATCAACCCGCTGATCCTGGAAGGCAACGGCACCATCAAGGCCCTGGACGCCAAGTTCAACTTCGACTCCAACGCCCTGTACCGTCACCCCGAGATCGTCGACATGCGCGACCTCGACGAAGAAGATGCCGACGAGATCGAAGCTTCCAAGTTCGACCTGGCCTACATCTCCCTCGACGGCAACATCGGCTGCCTCGTGAACGGTGCCGGTCTGGCCATGGCCACCATGGACACCATCAAGCTGTTCGGTGCCGAGCCGGCCAACTTCCTCGACGTGGGCGGCGGTGCCACCACCGAGAAGGTGACCGAAGCCTTCAAGATCATGCTCAAGAACCCCAAGGTCAAGGGCATTCTCGTCAACATCTTCGGCGGCATCATGCGCTGCGACACCATCGCCACCGGCGTGGTCACCGCGGCCCGTGAAGTGCATCTGTCGGTTCCGCTGGTTGTCCGCATGAAGGGCACCAACGAAGACATCGGCAAGCAGATCCTGCGTGATTCGGGCCTCCCGATCATTGCTGCCGACACCATGGCCGAAGCGGCCCAGAAGATCGTCGACGCGGTCAAGTAAGGAGTTACCGAATGTCCATCCTGATCAACAAAGACACCAAGGTCATCACCCAGGGCATCACCGGCAAGACCGGTCAGTTCCACACCGAAAAGTGTATTGAATACGCGAACGGCAAGAACTGCTTCGTCGCCGGCGTCAACCCCAAGAAGGCCGGCGAGAAGATCCTCGACGTGCCCATCTTCGGTACCGTCAAGGAAGCCGCTGCCGAAACCGGCGCCACCGTCTCCGTGATCTACGTGCCGCCCGCTGGCGCTGCCGCTGCGATCTGGGAAGCCGTCGAGGCCGACCTGGATCTGGCGATCTGCATCACCGAAGGCATCCCCGTTCGCGACATGCTGGAAGTGCGCAACAAGATGAAGGCCAAGGAAGCCGCCGGCGGCAAGAAGACCCTGCTGCTCGGCCCGAACTGCCCCGGCCTCATCACCCCCGATGAAATCAAGATCGGCATCATGCCGGGTCACATCCACCGCAAGGGTCGCATCGGCGTGGTTTCCCGCTCCGGTACCCTGACCTACGAAGCCGTTGCCCAGCTGACCGAAATCGGTCTGGGCCAGTCTTCCGCCGTCGGCATCGGTGGTGACCCGATCAACGGTCTGAAGCACATCGACGTGATGCGCATGTTCAACGACGATCCGGATACCGACGCGGTCATCATGATCGGCGAAATCGGCGGCCCGGACGAAGCTGAAGCGGCCATGTGGTGCAAGGCCAACATGAAGAAGCCGATCGTCGGCTTCATCGCTGGCGTCACCGCGCCGGCCGGCAAGCGCATGGGCCACGCTGGCGCGCTGATCTCCGGCGGTGCCGACACCGCTGATGCCAAGCTCGCCATCATGGAAGAGTGTGGCTTCACTGTCACCCGTAACCCGTCTGAAATGGGCAAGCTGCTGAAGGCCATGCTGTAACCCGGCCTTCTGCCTGTCCTGTACCGCGCCCGAGGCTTTGCCTCCGGCGCGGTTTTTGTTTTTGTGGGCAGTCTGGCGCGCTTTGTGCTTTGGGTAACAGGTCTTTCTTTGAATGTCAGTTCCCATGCTCCGAGTGCTGGTTGTCGACTCTTCCCGCGAGCGTGCTGCCGAGGTCTGTGCAGCGCTTGCCCTTGCTGGTCACCAGGTGGCGGCGGTGTTGCCGTCGGCCTTCGAGCTCCCCGCGCAGGTGCTGGCGACCCGCCCGGACGTGATCTTCATCCAGGCCGACTCCCCCAGTCGCGATACCCTCGAGCACCTGGCCATCATGAACCGCGATTGTCCGCGGCCGGTGCTGATGTGCTCGCCGGATGCGGATTCGGGGATGATCCGCCGGGCGGTGAAAGCCGGCGTGTCGTCCTATGTGATTGATTCCGTTTCGCCGGAGCGTCTCGATGCGCTGGTGGCCGTTGCCGTTGCCCAGTTCGAGGCCTTTCAGAACCTGCGCGCCGAGCGGGATGATGCGACCCGCAGGCTGTCCGAGCGCATCACCATCGACCGTGCCAAGGGCGTGCTGATGAGGGCGCGTGGTCTCGACGAGGACGGGGCATATCACGCGCTGCGCAAGCTGGCGATGGAGCGCGGGCGCAAGCTGGCCGATGTGGCGCAGGACGTCATCGAGATGGCCAAGCTGTTGTTGTGATTTTCTGGTTTTAATCCGAAAGAGGTAGGTTTCGGCCTGCCGGGCCTCATGTCGGGGCGTCGATGCTCAGGTGTCGGCGCCCCGAAAGTCTTTCTGGCCGTGCTTTCCAGGCCGGCCGGCGTGGAGGCTGCGCCAATGCGGTGCGTGTTGCACCGCAGCAGTGCGCAGATTGGGGTTTTTATAGATACCTCTTTGGGAGTATTTTTTGAGGAGAGAAAAATTTATCAATGAAATCATTGGCTTGATCTGTCTGGCACGCTCCTCGCTATAGCTTCATCGAGTCGGTCCAACGGCGGGCCGGCTTGATCAGGCGATCTCACTTGGACAAGGGCGTCCATCCCCCGCAGGTTTCCTGGCGGGTGATGTGACGCCCGCTTTTTTTGGATCAGGGGCAGGCGATGAGCGAGCAATTCGACGACAAGATTCTTTCCCGCCGCGGCTTTCTGAAAGCCGGGGTGGGCCTGGGAGGGTTGGCAGCGATGGGTACGATGCTTCCGAGCGGCGGTGCATGGGCGGCCGGTTCCGACAAGCCGGAGATCGAGGAGGTGAAGATCGGCTTCATTCCGCTGACCGATTGCTCGTCCGTGGTGATGGCCTCCGTGATGGGCTTCGACAAGAAGTACGGCATCAAGATCACCCCCAGCAAGGAAGCCTCCTGGGCTGGCGTGCGCGACAAGCTGGCAAATGGTGAGCTCCACGCGGCCCATGTGCTGTACGGCCTCGTTTACGGCCTGCACCTTGGCGTCGGCGGGCCCAAGAAGGACATGGCCGTGCTGATGACCCTCAACAACAACGGCCAGGCGATCACCCTGTCGAACGCCCTCAAGGACAAGGGTGCGGTGGATGGCGCCTCGCTGGCCAAGGTGATCGCGAAGAAGGACAAGGAATACACCTTCGCCCAGACCTTCCCCACCGGCACCCACGCGATGTGGCTGTATTACTGGTTGGCGGCCCACGGCATCGACCCCTTCCGCGACGTGAAGAACATCGTGGTGCCGCCCCCGCAGATGGTGGCCAACATGCGTGTCGGCAACATGGACGGCTACTGCGTCGGTGAGCCGTGGAACCAGCGGGCGATCGTCGACAAGATCGGCTTCACCGCGGTGACGACCCAGGACATCTGGACCGACCACCCCGAAAAAGTGCTCGGCGCCACCGCCGAGTTTGCCGCCAAGTACCCCAACACCGCCCGGGCGATGATCTGCGCGATCCTCGAGGCCTCCCGCTGGATCGACGCCAGCGCCGCCAACCGCAGCAAGACGGCCGAGACGGTGGCCGCCAAGAGCTTCGTCAATACCGACGTGGACGTGATCCGCAGCCGCATGATCGGCCAGTACGAAAACGGCCTCGGCAAGAGCTGGTCCGACAAGAACCTGATGAAGTTCTACAACGACGGCCAGGTGAACTACCCCTACCTCTCCGACGGCATGTGGTTCCTCACCCAGCACCGGCGCTGGGGCCTGCTCAAGCAGGACGTGGATTACCTGGCGGTGGCCAAGGCCATCAACCAGACCGAGCTCTACAAGCAGGCCGCCGCGCAGGTGGGCGTGCCGGTGCCGAAATCCGATTTCCGCACCTCGAAGCTCATCGACGGCGTCGTGTGGGACGGCAAGGACCCGAAGAAGTACGCCGCCAGCTTCAAGGTTCGCGCCTGACCGCTTGCGGGCGACTAGGTCGCCCGCGCTGTCGGTGCTCATGGTTTGCAGGCGAATGCCATCGCCGCCACTGAATATCTGGAGATCAAGATGACTACTGCCACGCTTGCCCAGGCCCTCGAAGGGCCCGCCGCCGCCGCGGAGATGGAGAGCGGCGCCCGGAATGCCGCCCATGTTGCCAGGGATGGCGCCGCCGCCACCGAAGCGCCTGTTGCCACTTCGCCGGCGCCGGGCCCCGTCGCCAATCGCCCGTCCATCGGCGAATATTTCGGAAGCTTCATGCGGGTGGTGCTGCCGCCGCTGATCGGCCTGGGCCTGGTGGTCGGCCTGTGGGCGCTGGTGGCGATGAAGTCGTCGGACTTCCCCGGGCCGGCCAAGACGCTCGAGGCCGCGATCGTGTTGTTCTCCGACCCCTTCTACAGCAACGGTCCCAACGACCAGGGGATCGGCTGGAACATCCTGTCGTCCCTCAAGCGGGTCGCGGTGGGCTTTGGCGTCGCGGCGCTGGTGGGCATTCCGCTGGGTTTCATCATCGGCCGCTTCGCCTTCATGAACAGCATGCTGGCGCCCATCATCAGCCTGCTGCGCCCGGTCTCGCCGCTGGCCTGGCTGCCGATCGGCCTGATGGTCTTCAAGGCCGCCGACCCGGCCTCCACCTGGACGATCTTCATCTGCTCGATCTGGCCGATGATCCTCAACACCGCCCAGGGCGTGCAACGCGTGCCGCAGGACTACCTCAACGTGGCGCGGGTGCTCAACCTGTCCGAGTTCCGGATCATCACCAAGATCCTCTTCCCGTCGGTGCTGCCCTACATGCTCACCGGCATCCGGCTCTCGATCGGCACGGCCTGGCTGGTGATCGTCGCCGCCGAGATGCTGACCGGCGGCGTGGGCATCGGCTTCTGGGTGTGGGACGAGTGGAACAACCTGAAAGTGGAGCACATCCTGATCGCCATCTTCGTGATCGGCATCGTCGGCCTGCTGCTCGAATACCTGCTGTTGCTGATCGCCCGCCGCTTCAGCTACGGCGTCAATTGATTTTCTGTCCAGGGAGCTTCACATGAACGCAATCGTCAAGGTCGAAAACGTCGGCATGAGCTTCGAGACGAAGAAAGGCCGCTTCATCGCCCTGCAGGACGTCAATCTCCAGATCCGCAGCGGAGAGGTCGTGTCGCTCATCGGGCACTCGGGCTGCGGCAAATCGACGCTGCTCAACCTCATCGCCGGCCTCACGTTGCCCACTTCGGGCGTGATGCTGTGCAATGGGCGGGAGATTGCCGGGCCCGGCCCGGAGCGGGCGGTGGTCTTCCAGAACCATTCGCTGCTGCCATGGCTGACCTGCTTCGAGAACGTCCATCTCGCCGTCGAGCGCGTCTTCGGAGCCAAGGAAGGCCGGGATGCCCTCAAGGCCCGTACCGCCAAGGCGCTCGAGATGGTGCACATGGAGCACGCCGCCCACAAGCTGCCCCAGGAGATCTCGGGCGGCATGAAGCAGCGGATCGGCATCGCCCGCGCCTTTGCGATGGAGCCCAAGATCCTGCTGATGGACGAGCCCTTCGGTGCCCTCGACGCGCTGACCCGCGCGGCGCTGCAGGACGAACTGATCGGCGTGATGGAGAAGACCGGCGCCACCGTGGTGATGGTGACCCACGACGTGGATGAGGCGGTGCTGCTGTCCGACCGGGTGGTGATGATGACCAACGGCCCAGCGGCCACGATCGGCGAGATCCTCGCGGTGGATCTCCCCAAGCCGCGGGATCGCCTGAAGCTGGCCCACGATGCCCGCTTTGCCGAATGCCGGGCGGCGATCCTCGAGTTCTTGTACCAGAAGCAGATGAAGAAGGCCGCCTGACGCGGCGGCCCGCGGCGTGCAGGGTGGGCGCGCGCCTTACTTCAGCGGAAAGCCGAGGGCCTGGAGGGCTTCCGCCAGCCGATCGCGGCCGGTGAGGGCGGCGGCGTCGCGGATGCGTTTGGCCGAGTGGTTCGACCAGGTGCCGCGCACCTTCATGCCCTGGGCGGTGTAGAAGGCGCGCATGGCCTCGTCGTATTCGGCGAGGCCGGCGTCCTGGGCGGGGAGTGAATAGGTTTCTTGGTGCAGCACCACCGACTGGGGCGGGCGCGGCTTGACGCTGGCCGGGGCCTCCGGGTCGGGCGTGCCGACGCACAGGCCGAACACGGCCGTCACCCGCGGCGGCAGGGCCAGCTCGGCGGCGACGGCTTCGGGCTGGTTGCGCATGGCGCCGATGTACACGGTGCCGAGGCCGAGGGATTCGGCGGCGGCTACGGCATTCTGGGCGGCGAGGGCAGCGTCGATCACGCCGACTTCGAACATCTCGAGGTAATCAAGCCCGGCGCAGGCTTCGCCGACCTGCCCGGCGACCCGCTCGAGGCGGGCCAGGTCGGCCAGCCAGACGAGGAACAGCGGCGCCTGGCGGATGTGTTCCTGGTCGCCGGCCAGGGCTGCGAGCCGAGCCTTGCGCGCCGGGTCGCGCACCGCGACGACGCTCCAGGCCTGCAGGTTGGACGAACTCGAGGCCGACTGGGCGGCGGCGATGATGGCGGCGAGGGTGTCGTCGCTGACCGGGTCAGGCAGGTAGGCGCGCACCGAGCGGTGGGCGAGAAGCTGGTCGATGAGGTGCGAGCCGGCGCTCGGCACCGTGACCTCGGCAGACCCGTAGCGAGCCTGGTAGAGAGAAGCGCGGGTATTCATTGAGACTCCTGGCGTTGGCGCCCGCGGCCGGACGGGCCGACCCGCGGAAAAACCGGAATTCTACGCCTGGAGCCGCCTTCAGCGCGGCGGCAGGAAGGCCGGCCGGCCCATCGCGTAGCCGGCATCGATCTCTGCAACGACGACCCGCCAGATGGGTTTGACGAAAAAGCGCAGCCCGGCAATCACCTCGTTCACGTCCATCATCGACGGGACGCGGACGCCGCGATGTTCCACCGGGCCACCGATCTGGGTGATCCGGACGCCGAGCTTGGCAAAGTGGTCGGCCAGCCGCGGTTCGGTGAGCATGAACAGGGTTTCGATGCCCTCGCGCTTGGCCAGGGCGACCACGGCCAGGTAGAGGCCTATCGGGATGTACGGAAAGCGCGGCTGATCCTTGGTGCCGAAGTCGTCGTCGCTGAGGGCGAGGGCGGTTTTGGTTTCGCCCTTGCGTCGGCGGTACTGGGCGCGCACCGCCAGGCGGGACACCTCGGCGATCGTGTGGCGCGGCAGCCTGGCCGGGTCGATGATCGAGCGGTCGAGGGTGGCGCGGCAGGTGTGCTCGAAGGGCAGCGGAAAGTCGTGCTCGCCCGGCCGGGCCAGCACGAGGCGGTTGCAGCCGACCAGGGTTGTCGGGTCGGTCGAACTGCGCAGCAGGCAGTGCAGGCTGTGGCTGTCGTAGTCGTCGGTTTCGCGGCGGTCGGGGCGAACGGGCTCGAAACCGAGTTCTTCGCAATACACCTCGTGGCGGATGCCGTAGACGGCATTGCGCAGTTCGTCGCTGAACGCCGGCTCGACTTGAAAGTACTTGCGGAAGCCTTCGCCCAGGCTGAACCTATCGAGTAAGGACATGGCTGGAAGGCCCTTTATGTCAGTTCAAACATTCTGTCTCAAGGCATCTACGACCGGAATGCGCGACACCTTGAATGCGGGGTAGACAGAGGCCAGCACGGTGGCGATGAATCCGACGAAAAATGCGCCGATCACCGTGGCCGGGACGATCCGGATGAAGGCGGTGTAGCCGATGTTCGCGTTCGGTGGCGGCGGCATCGAGATGCCGATGGTCGAGATCACGAGCGCCAGCCCCATGCCGAGCAGGGCCCCGGCGAGGGCGCCCACGAGGCCGAGGATCGTGCATTCGACGATGATCAGCCGGGTGATGTCGCGGTGGCGGTTGCCCAGCGCCTGCATGGTGCCGAACTCGCCCTGGCGCTCGAAGACGCTCATGTTGACGCTGTTGGTCACCGACAGCAGCACCATCACCAGGATGATCAGGCGCAGCACCCCGAACTGGGCATCATAGAGCTGCACCGATTTGTCGTAGAAGTCGGACAGCGTGCGCCAGCTGCGGAGGTCGAAGGTGGTGCCGCTGAATTCGGCGCCCAGCCTGGCGAGCATGAGGTCGGTGTCCTCGGTGCGGTGCAGCGCCACCACGAGCT
>JAKLLM010000100.1 GCA_023150125.1 Zoogloea sp. | reverse complement strand
GGCTTCACCAAGGTGTCGGCGCTGGGCGTCGAGGAGCAGCGGGTGTGGGTGATCGTCGCGTTCACCTCGCCGGCGGCCCAGTGGCAGCGCCTCGGCGATGCCTACCGGGTGGAGGCGCGCTTCGGGTTGTGGGAGGCGCCCGATGTGCTGCAGATCCCGGCCGGCAGCCTGTTCCGCGATGGCGCCGGCTGGGCGGCCTTCGTCGTCGAGGACGGGCGGGCGGTGAAGCGGCAGCTGAAGATCGGCCAGCAGAGCGGCACCGTGGCCGAGCTGCTGGACGGCGCCCGGGAGGGCGAGCAGGTGATCGCCCACCCGGACGACCGCCTGCGCGAGGGCGTGCGGGTGGAGAAGCGCTGAGGCCCACTGAGGCCCACTGAGGCCCCCACGGCTGCATCACCCGGGCCGGCCCGTCGCCCGGGAGGCGCAGCCCGCTGCGGGCGCCCCCGGCCCTGGGGCGTTCAGAACCCGATGCGCAGGCTGACCCGCAGGCTGCGGGGTTCGAGCGGGTGCACCAGGCGGCCGTCAATGCCGCCGTTGCAGCTGCCCTGCAGCGCCTCGCTGCGGGTGCACGCGCCCCCCCAGTATTCGATGTCGTTGGCCTTGCGGTTGAACAGGTTGAGCACGTCGAGGCTGAACTGCACCTGCCGGCTGAGGCGGTGGCCCAGGCGCAGGTTGGCCGTCCAGAAGGGCGAGGACTTGTGGCTGCCGGTCTCCTCGAGCGCGTAGGCGCCCAGGTAGCGCAGGCGCAGGCCGCCGTACCAGGGGCCGTCCCGGTCGGCGCTGACGCCCACCGACGCGGTGAGGGGGATGGCGTTGGGCACGTGGTCGCCGCCGCTGCTCGCGGGGTGGGTGAAGCGGGCTTTCGACAGGGCCAGGTCGGCGTCGAGGATGATGCCGTCGACGGGCGTGATGTAGTTGGCCCACTCCACCCCGTGACGGCGCGAGGCGCCGCGGGGTTCGGTGATGCCTTCGTCGCCGACGAAGACCAGCTCCGAGGCCAGCGCCATCTGCCACACCGACAGGCTGGTGTTCCAGCCCGGCAGGGGGGCCGCGCGCAGGCCCAGCTCGGCCCCGCGGGCGCGGGCGATCAGGGGCACCCGGTCGATGGGGCTGGCGTCGGCCGGGTTGCTGCGGCTGGTGGCGCCGCGGGCGTCGTTGCTGTGGAAGCCGTGGCCCCAGTTGGCGTAGAACTCGGTGCTGCCGGCCAGCTCGAAGGGCCCCAGCACGAGGCCCAGCCTGGGGCTGGTCTGGCCGCCGCGCACGCTGCCGCCGTTGCCCATGTTGTATTGCCCGCCCAGGGCGGTGACGTCGGCCGAGATTTCGTCCCGCCGCAGGGCGGTCGTGCTGCGGAGCCAGGGCGTCCACTGGGTGCGGGCCTCGACGTAGGCCGCCAGGGCGGTCTCGGTGATGCGGTCTTCGCGGACGGTGCCGGTGCGCGCGCGCCCTTCGGTGGTGAACAGGCCGACCCGGCCGATGCGGTCCTGGCGCAGGCGGGTGCCCACGCTGAGCTCGGTATCGCGCAGGGCCGGGCCGAGGCGCCAGGTGTGGCGGGCTTCGCCGCCCCACACGAGGCGGCTGTCGGCCTGCTCGTGCTGGTCGCCCTGCAGGCCGCCAATGTAGCCCGACGGCGCCGAGTACAGGTTGAGGCCGTAGTCGATGACATAGGCGCTGGCGCGGGTGGCCTCGCCGTCCCCGAGCCGGGCCCATTCGGCCGACAGGCTGTTGCGCCGGGTGCGGCCGCCGTCCCGGGGCGACAGCGCGCCATAGCGGCCGATCTCGCCGGAGCGGATGGCCCGCTCGGGGACGTGCTCGGTGGCGGTCCACTGGGCGCCGTAGCTCATCGCCGTGATGGCGTAGCCGTGGCGGGTGCTGCCGTCCGAGAGGCGCAGCAGCAGGTTGCGGCGCTGCAGGTTTTCGGGCTGGGCCCACGGGCCGTCGTAGCCCATCAGTTCGGCGGCCACCAGCAGCTGGCGGCCGTCGCAGTCCGGGCCCAGGGGGCGGCTGCCGGCGGCCAGCAGGCGCTGGTAGCCGTTCTGGCCGAGCCCGAGTTCCACGAAGGGCTGTGCGAGGCGGCGCCGGTAGTCGATGCGCGCCGAGCCGGTGGTGGCGAAGTCGCCGTCCTCGGCGGCATACACGCCCTTGCGGTAGGCGATGCCCTGCACCAGCTCGGGGATCAGGAAGTTGAGGTCCATGTAGCCCTGGCCGTGGGCGTGGCTGGCCATGTTCACCGGCATGCCCAGCACGTGGGTGGCGAAGTCGCTGCCGTGGTCGAGGTTGAAGCCGCGCAGGAAGTACTGGTTGGCCTTGCCGTCGCCCGAGTGCTGGGTGACGATCATGCCGGGCACGACCTCGAGGACTTCGGCCGGGCGCAGCAGGGGGCGGTTGCGCAGCTGGGCGGCGGTGACGGTGCCTTCGGTGGCCGAATCGGCGACGCCGATGAGGTCCTGCTGGCGGGGCGTGACGGTGACTTCCTGGAGGGTCGGGACACCGGCGGCGTGGGCCGGGTTGCCCAGGCTGGAGACGAGGAGGGACAGCGCACCCGCGAAGGGGCGATCGATGGAGTACGGCACGGAGGGGTTCCTTCAGGAGGTCAGGGGGCCTGCGGTGGTGCAGGTGCCGCCGGGGCAGCGCCCGGCGGGGGCGGGGGGCTTGAGGCTGTCAGTCCGGGGCGCCGGCCTGGTGGAAGACGTGCTCGCTCACCGGCTCGCCGCCCACCAGGTGCTCGGCGATGATGCGATCCATCACCGCCCCCGTGACGCCGTAGTACCAGGTGCCGTCGGGCTGCACGCACAGGATCGGGCCGCCCTTGCAGGCGGCAAAGCAGGCGGCCCGGCTGCGCTTGACGCGGAGCGCCCCCTGGTCGAGCCCGGCCACCTTGAAGCGGGCGCCGAGGCTGTCGAAGAGCGCCTGGGCCTGCCCGTCGGCTGCGCAGCGCGGGCCGGTGCACACCAGCAGGTGGCGGCGGTAGCTGCCGATCGTGGGCTTGACGGGGGCGTTCATGCCGCGGCCTCCTCGGTGTCATCGGGCGTCGGGGCCTCGGCCAGCAGGGCGGCGATGTAGTCCTCGGGGAGGCGATGCAGGGCGGCCAGTTCGGCCGCGCCGAGGCCGCTTGAATGCAGCCCGGCCAGCCAGCCGGTGAGGCCGGTGGACAGGGAGCGCCCGGCCTGCTCGCCGCTGTGGGTGGCGCCGCTCTCCACGTCGTACTTGTTGTGGTAGCCCCGCGGCGTGACCATCAGCCCGTGCTGCACGAATGTGTTGGAGTTGCCGATCAGCACCGTCGACAGCATGCCGATGTCGCACTCGGTCATCTTCTCGAGGGTGGTGAATTCGACGCGCTGCTTCGGCCGGTAGGCCGACTTGACGATGGCCACCGGCGTGTCGGGCCGGCGGTGGCGCAGGAAGAGCCGGCGGGCCTCGACGATCTGCCGGGTGCGGCGGCCGCTCTTCGGGTTGTAGAGGGCGACCACGAAGTCGGCGGCGGCCACCGCGTCGAGCCGCCGGGCGATGGTCGGCCAGGGCGTCAGCAGGTCGGATAGCGAGATGGCGCAGAAGTCGTGGGTGAGCGGCGCGCCGACCAGCGCGGCGCAGGTGTTGAGGGCCGAGGCGCCGGGGATGATCTCCACCTCGATGCCCGATTCCGGCGTCCACCCGGCCTGGAAGAGCACCTCGAAGGTCGGCCCGGCCATGCCGTACACGCCGGCGTCGCCCGACGAGATCAGCGCCACCTTGCGGCCCTGGCGGGCGCGGTCGAAGGCCTCGATGGCGCGGTCGAGCTCCTCGGTCATCGACTTTTTGATGACCTCCTTGCCCTCCAGCAGCTCGGCTACCAGGCGGATGTAGGTGACGTAGCCGATCACCGTGTCGGCCTCGGCGATGGCGGCGCGGGCGCGGGCGGTGAGGTGCTCGTGGCTGCCGGGGCCGAGGCCGACCAGCATGATCTTGCCGCCGGCGGCGGACGGGAGGTGCATGTCACTCATGTGGGAATCCTTGCGATGGAAACGGTGGCGTTGCGGCCGTCGGGGCCGCGGTATCTGAGTTTTTCGACGATCAGCTGGTCCATGCCGGCGCCCGCGGCGAGCAGCGCGGCGGCCTCCGAGACCGAGGGCGTGCCGGTGTATTTGCGGACGGTTTCGGACGGGTGGGGCACCGGCACGATGGCCAGCTCGGCGGCCGGGTAGAAGCGGATCGTCCAGCCCTGCCAGCGGGCCAGTTCGAGCAGCCCGGGCTCGTCGGCCTTGAGGTCGATGCTGGCCACCGCGGCCACGTCGACGAGGGCCGCACCGCAGCGGCTGAGGGCCTCCACCAGCGCCCACACGAGGGTGGCGGCCGGGGTGCCGCGGTCGCAGCCGAGGCCGATGGCGATGGGCCGGCTCATGCCGTCACCGGTGGCCGGTAGATGACGCGCTTGCCGGCGAGGCTGGCGGCGAGCCCGGCGGGCAGCGCCCGGTGGCTGACCCACAGCACCGCGCCGAAGCGGTCGATGTCCACGTCCTCGAGGCGGCTGAAGGGGTGCAGGTTGGCCGGCAGCGGGCCGCTGCGGCCGTTGGCGTGGCCGCGCCACCAGTCCGGGCTGCCGGCCTCCTGCACCAGGGCCACCGGCTCGTCGTTCACCATCGCCGCGCTGGCGCGGACGATCTCGTCGTGGCTGGCCTCGAAGGCCCACCCCAGTTCGCGCCCGAGGAGATCCACCGCCAGGGTCTGGCGGGCGTCGGAGGCGGTGGTGAGCACCGCGGTGGCGTCGAGCGCGCCGGCGATCACCCCGGCCAGCGCGTTAGCTCCGCCCAGGTGGCCGGACAGCATGGGGATCACGAAGCGCCCGGCCTCGTCGATGACCACCACGCCGGGGTCGGACTCCTTCTTGCCGAGGTGGGGCGCGAGCAGCCGGACCATTGCGCCGAGGGACACGATGGCGACGATGCCGTCGAACCTGGAGAGCAGGATGGGGATCTGCTCGGCGGTCTTGCCGGCGTAGCAGGTGGCCGCGCCGGGGGCGGCCGCTTCGGCCTCGGCGGCGAATTTCTCGGGGGCGAACAGGCGGGCGCCGGGCAGCGCGGCGACCACGCGCCCGGCCAGGGCGATGCCGTGGCGGGTGATCGAGACGACGGCGATGCGCTCGGTGGGGAAGGGCAGGTGCTGGCTCATGGTGGCGGTCAGGCGATGGAGGGTTCGGTGCGTTTGCGGCAGCCGCGGCGCAGTTCGCCGCGCACCCGCTTGGGGTTGTGGACGAGGAGCAGCGAGAGGTAGTTGACCTTCTCGCCGGCGAGCCGGGCCACGTCGTAGACGACGCGCTCGTCGGGCGCGCCGACCTTCTCGATGAAGCAGCTGGTGGCGAGCAGCCCGCGCCGGGCGAGCAGCGCGAGCACCTCGTCGAGCAGCGGCTTGACCTTGAGCAGCACGAGGGTGTCGAACTCGTCGAGCAGGCGCTCGATGACCGGCACCCCGTAGGCGGCCGGGACGACGGCGAAGGTTTCGTCCTCCTCGGCCAGCGTGAGGCCGGTGGCGGCCGCGGCGGCGGCGAAGGACGACACGCCGGGGATCGTCTCGACCTCGACGTCCGGCGCCAGCTCGCGCACCACCCGCGCCAGGTGGCCGAAGGTGGAGAAGGTGGAGGCGTCGCCCTCGACCAGGAAGACCAGGTCGCGGCCCTCGCGCAGCAGCTCGACGCTGCGGGCGGCGGCCCGCGCCCAGGCCCTGGCGAGGGCCACCGGGTCGCGGGTCATCGGGAAGACCAGCGCCTCGGCGTCGGCGGGCAGCTCGAGGCCGCCGCGCCGGACGATGCCCAGGGCGTAGGACGATTCCTCGGCCTTCTTGACCGGGTAGGCCCAGCGGGCGCCGGAGCCGAGGGCGGCCCAGGCGCGGCGGGTGATGAGCTCCGGGTCGCCGGGGCCGAGGGAGGCGCCGATCAGGCGGCCAGGTTTGCAAGTGTTCATGGGCGGTCCTTGTCGGCCGAGACGACCCACACCGGGTTGTGGGCGGCGAGGCGGTGCATGTCGAGGATGGGCTGGCTGCGGGAGGCCTGGAGCTGGACGACGTCCCAGGCGGCGCCCGCGTCGGCCAGCGCGGCGGTGGCGGTGGCGAGGTTCTCGAGGGTCACGAAGTTCATCACCAGCCGGCCCCCGGGGCGCAGCCGGGTGAGGGCGAGGCGGATCAGCCCGGCCAGCTCGCCGCCGGAGCCGCCGATGAACACGGCGTCCGGGTCGGGCCAGGCGTCGAGGCCGTCGGGCGCGCGGCCTTCGACCAAGGTGTAGTTGCCGGCGCGCAGGCGGAGGGCGTTGTCGCGGGCGTTGGCGGCGTCGGCGGGGTTTTTTTCGATGGCCCACACGTGGCCGTGGCGGGCCAGCCGGGCGGCTTCGAGGCCGACCGAGCCGGAGCCGGCGCCGATGTCCCACACGAGGCTGTCGGGCCGCAGGCGCAGCTTGGCCAGCGACAGGGCGCGGGCTTCCTGCTTGGTGATGAGGCCTTTCTCGGGGGCGCGCTGTACGAAGTCGGCGTCTTCGAAGCCGAAGATCGCGCGCCGCTCGGGCGGCGTGACGCGGGCCAGCATGACGATGTTCGGGTCCGCGAAGCGGCGCGTGGCCGCGTCGGCCAGAGGCAGATCGGCGGCCAGGCTTTCGTCCGGCAGGCCCAGGCGGGCAGCCACCGAGAGCTGGAAGTCGCTGCCGTGGCCGGCGGCGATCAGCGCCCGGGCGATGCGGTCGGGGCTGTTGGCGGGGCTGGTGAACACGCCGATCAGCGCGTGCCCGGCGGCGGCGCGGACGAGGGGGTAGAGGCTGTGCCCCGGCGGGGCGCCGGGGGCCCATTCACCGCTGTCGGCGCTGTGCACCGAGACGATCTTCGCGCCCTGCCAGCTGTGCTTGAGGCGGGCGAAGGCGAGCTGAAGCGTCGATACGGCGGGCAGCACCTCGATGGCCTCGGCGCCGAGCTTGCCGATCAGGAAGCTGCCGATGCCGTGGCACAGGGGGTCGCCGGTGGCGAGCACGGCCACCCGCCGGCCGGCGCTGCGCGCGGCCCGGACCCACTCGGGGACCTGGCCGAGCTGGCCGTCCATCGCGCGCTGTTCCGCCCCGGGGGGCAGGTGGGGGGCGACGAGGTCGAGGGTGCGGCGGGCGCCGATGGCGAGATCGGTGGTGGCGACGCGGTGCCGGGCGGTGTCGCCCAGGCCGGCGTGGCCGTCGTCGAGGATGCCGATGAGGGCGCAGGGGTCAGGCGAGTTCATGTTCTTCCACGGTGACGATGGGCACGCCTTCGAAATTGCAGGCGAGCACGGTGAGGCGGTGGGGGCCGGGGTAGCGCTGGCGCAGGCTGCGGATGGCCCGCTCGGCCAGGGCCCGGTGAAAGGCCACCGCGAGGCCCAGTTCGGCCAGCCGTTCGGCGGCGAAGCGGGCGGTCTCGGCGGCGCGGATCTCTTCGACGAGTTCGGGCGGGGCGCCCACTTCGGCGGCGGCTTCGGCGATCAGCGCCCGGTCGACTTCCTCGCGCCAGGCGTGGGTGACCGACAGGCCCTGGGCGATCTTGGTGAGCTTGCCGACCATCGCGCCGACGATGATGTGGCGCATCTGCTGCTTCACCGCGGTCTGGAAGGCCGCCTTGACGAAGTCGCCCATCTGCACGAAGCAGGCTTCGTCGAGGGCCGGGAAGCAGCGCATCGCACATTTCTCGGTGCGGCCGCCGGTGGTGAACACCACCGTGCGCTGCCCCTGGTTGGCGGCCACGTCCACCGCCTGCACCACGCTGGCCCTGAAGGCCGCGGTGGAGTAGGGGCGGACGATGCCGGTGGTGCCCAGGATGGAGATGCCGCCCAGGATGCCGAGGCGGGCGTTGAGGGTCTTCTTGGCCATCTCGTCGCCGCCGGGCACCGAGATGGTCACTGCGATGCCGTCGCCGGCCTCGAGGATGGGCTGGCCGGCTGCCTCCACGTTGGCGTGGATGTTGCGGCGGGGCACCGGGTTGATGGCCGGGCCGCCGACTTCCAGGCCGAGCCCCGGCTTGGTGACCACGCCGACCCCCGGCCCGCCGCGCAGCTCGATCCGCCCGGCGGCGCCGGGCAGGCGCTCCACCTCGGCGGTGAGGTGGGCGCCGTTGGTGGCGTCGGGGTCGTCGCCGGCGTCCTTGATGCTGACCGCCCCGGCGCGCCGGCCGTCGGTCCACCCGCCGGTGATGGCGAAGCGCACCCGCTGGGTGTTGGGCAGCACGCAGTCGATGAAATCCGGCACCCGGCCGTGGACCAGCCCGAGGGTGGCGGCGGCTGCGGCAGCGGCGGAGTTGGCGCCGGTGGAGAAGCCCGTGCGGTTGCCGCGGTCCCGCTTCGGGTCGCCCTTGCGGACTTTTTCGGGGAGGGCGTGAGCGCTCATGCCGGCCTCAGGCGGTGCCGTGCTGGTGGGCCTCGGCGAGGCCGAGGAGGGCGTGGAGGGCGGCGACGACCAGGGTCGAGCCACCCTTGCGCCCGTGGATGGCGACCCACGGGACTTCACCCTGTGCCATCAGCAGCGCCTTCGATTCGGCGGCCGACACGAAGCCGACCGGCATCCCGATCACCAGCGCCGGCCGGCAGGCCTCGTCGCGGATCAGGCGGACGAGCTCGATCAGCGCGGTGGGCGCGTTGCCGATGCCGACGATTGCGCCCTCCAGCAGGCCGAGCCGGTGGGCCTTGCGCATGGCCTGCACGGCGCGGGTGGTGTCGTCGCGGCGGGCGGCGTCGATCACGTCGGGGTCGGAGATGAACTGGTGGGTGGTGATGCCGAAGTGGGCGAGGCGCGGCTTCGACAGCCCGACGCAGATCATCTCCACGTCGGCCACCACCGGCGTGCCGCCGGCCAGGATGCGCGCGAGCCCGGCCTGCATGGCGCGGGGGTGGAAGGCGGTGAGGCCGTTGAACTCGAAGTCGGCGTTGGCGTGGATCATCCGGCGCACCAGTGGCCATTCGTCGGGGTGGTAGGGGTGGGGGCCGGCTTCGGCGTCGATGATGGCGAAGGAGTCGTGCTCGATGGCGCGGCCGGCGGCGGTGAGCTGTTCGGTGACGGTGTTGGCGTGCATGGCGTGCATGGCGGGCTCAGGCATGGGCGGGGTGGTCGTGCCCGTGAGGGTGATGGCCGTGATCGGGGTGCAGGACGTGGGTGTGGCTGTGGTCGTGGAGGTGTTCGGCCTCGGCGGCCTGGCGGTACTTGCAGCCGTCGCATTCGAGCAGCCCGCCTTCAGACAGCCCGATGCCGGCGAGCTTGCCGTCGAGCAGCTCGAAGACGCCCTTGTCGAAGCCGAAGTGGCCGCCCAGCGCGAAGGCGATCTGCGGGTACTGGCCGCGCAGGCGGGCCACCTGGGCCTTGATGCGCTCCATCAGCACGCCGGTGAAGAGGTACACCGGCACGATGGCGAGCTGGCTCATGCCCAGGCGCGCGTGGCGCTGCACGACGCTCTCGAGCCGCGGCCAGGTGACGCCGGTGAAGGCCAGGTCCACCAGCTCGAAGTCGTTGTCCTCGAACAGCCAGCGGGCCATCTTGGCCAGCTCGCCGTTGGCGCCGGCGTCGGACGAGCCGCGGCCCAGCAGGATCACGCCGGTGGTCTGCGGGTCGGGCATGTCGAGGGCCTGCATCAGGCGGTCGAGCTGGCCCTGCAGCACCTTCAGGATCTCGCGGCCCATGCCCAGGTGGCGGGCGCACGCGAAGCTCACCGCCGGGTGGCGGGCGCGGGCGGCCTCGATGGCGGCGGGCAGCTCCATCTTCACGTGGCCGGCGGCGTTGAGGATGAAGGGGATCACCAGCACGCGGCGGGCGCCCTGGGCGGCACGGTCGAGGCCGGCGTCCAGCAGCACCTCGGCGTGCTCGATGAAGCAGGTCTCGATGCGCCAGGCGGGGTGGCGCTCGCGCCACTGGGCAGCGAAGCGGAGGATCTCGGCGTTGCCGTCGCGGTTGCGGGAGCCGTGGCCCACCAGCAGGATGGCGGTGTCGTTCATGCGGGGTTCTCCGGGGCGGGCACCGTGGCCTTGCGGAAACGGTGCGTGAAGGCGGGGTCGTAGAGCTTGGAGCGGGCGAGGGTCGGCCAGTCGGCGGCGCCCAGCGCGGGGCTGGCGATGATCATGGCCTGGCTGGCGATCTTCTCGGCCTGGCAGCGCCGCTTGATGTCGGCGAGGGTGCCGCGGACGATCTTCTCCTCGCCCGGCCAGCTGGCCTTCTGGACGACCAGGATCGGTGCGTCCTCGGCCCAGCCGGCGGCGCGCAGGGCGCGCTGCACTTCATGCAGCAGGGTGATCGACAAAAAGATGCACAGGGTCGTGCGGTGGGCGGCGAGGGCTTCGAGCTCCTCCCCCGCCGGCATAGGCGTGCGCCCGGCCACGCGGGTGAGGATCACCGTCTGGGTGACTTCCGGCAGGGTCAGGGTCTCGCCGGCCGCCGCCGCTGCGGCGAAGGCCGACGACACGCCCGGCACCACCGCCCACTCGACGCCGGCGGCGGTGAGGGGGCGGGTCATCTCGATGAGTGCGC
>JAKLLM010000099.1 GCA_023150125.1 Zoogloea sp. | reverse complement strand
GTTCGTCGGCAACGGACTGCGCGGGCTCGTCCGCGTCCGGGTGGCCGGCAGCATCGACTGAGGCGACTGGCCGGCGTGTTCAGGCGCCGGCCAGGCTCACAGGCAGCCCCCGCCGGAAGCTGCCTCAGCTTACTTGGCGCTCTTGCCCTTCGGCACTACCGGCAGGCCTTCCACCAGCGCCCGCGCATCGGCGGCAGGCGCCTTCAGCAGCAGCTGGATGCCGGCGCGCAGCAGCTCGGACTTGGTGCAGATGCGCCCACCCTTGGCCAGGCTCTCGCGCAGGGCCTTGAGCTGGGCATGTTCGCTCTTGGGCATCGAGAACGAATCCCGCACGACCTTCTCGCGGGGGGGCTTGACGGGCTTTTCCGCCTTGGCCGGCTTGGCTGCCTTGGTGGCCTTCTCGATCTTCGTCGGCTTGACGGCTTTCTCCACCTTCACGGCCTTGGGCGGCTTGGCTTTCTTGTCGGCAGCCAGCGGAGCGGGCTCGGCGGCCGGCTTGGCGGCGACGGCCTTCGGTGCCGGGACGGCCTCGGCGGGCTTCGCGACAGCCGCAGCGGCCTTGGTGGTGCGCGGCGCGGCCGGTTTCTTGACGGCGGCCTTCCTGGGTGCGGCGGCGGGCTTGGCGCTCTCGACGGCGACGGCCGGCACGGCAGCTTCGACACTCACCGGCGCCGCCTCGGCCACGGGCGCGGCCGCCGCTTCAGCGGGAGCGGGCACGACTGGGGGCGCCACTTCCGGGGCGGGGTCTGCCACGACGGCCGGCGCCGCTGCAGGCGCTTCGGCCACAGCTTCGGGCAGGCGGGCTTCGAGGGCCTTGCTCTCCTGCTCCAGGCTGGAGCGCAGGGCGGCTTTGGTCTTGGTGTTCATGTCTTTTCTCCTGTCAGTTTCAATACTTCGGCAACGAGCTTGTCCACCTCCCGCGCTGCGTCGGCTGCGGCCCGGCCCAACTGGTAAACCGTGCCGCCGATGACCGCGCTCTGCGCGAAGGCGTTGCGCTGGGATAAGCCGGCGCCCAGCACCGGCAACGAGAAATCACGCATCACCTCGAGCACGTCCCAGGCCAGGTTGGTGCGCCGCACCCGGTTGGGCACCAACGCCGCCTTGAGGGGCCGGGCAGAGCCCTTGCGGGCCGCCTGAACCTGCAGGATCAGGCGCTCGACACCCTTGGTGGACCACAGGTCGGCCGGGCTCGGCACCACCGGCACCAGCGCCAGGTCGGCCTCGTCGAGGGCAGCAAGCGTGGCGGCGTGCTCGATGGAAGGTGGGCAGTCGAGCAGCACATAGTCGACACCCTTGCGGGCGGCCCTGAGCTGCTGATGCAGGCCGGCCGGCTCGCCCTCCAGGCGCACCACGTGGGCGGGGAACGGCGAGGCCGGGTCGGCCGACTGGGCCCAGCGCAGGGATGTCTCCTGCGGGTCGAGGTCGATGATGGCCACCCGCCGACCCGCGCGGGCCAGGCCACCCGCCAGCTGCATCGTGAGTGTGGACTTGCCTGCACCGCCCTTCTGGGAGAGGACGGTGATCACTCCGGGCTTCCCCATGCCGCACCTATTGCGTAATACCGTATTACCAAAAATATAGCACGCCAGGAGCCTGGATGCCTACCCGTCAGGCTGGCGGGGCTTCAAGCCAGGGTGCCAGTGGCGCACAATCGGGGCACACGACACGACGGCAAACGGGGGTCAGGGAGTGAGGGGCAAGGAAAGCATCAGCGTCTGGCAGGGCGACATCACCACCCTCTCCGTCGACGCGATCGTCAATGCGGCCAACTCGAGCCTGCTCGGCGGTGGCGGAGTGGATGGCGCGATCCACCGGGCGGCGGGGCCGGACCTCACCGCCTGCTGCGCCGGCCTGGGCGGCTGCCCGACGGGCGCGGCGCGGATCACGCCGGGTTTCCGGCTGCCTGCGCGGCATGTGATCCACACCGTCGGGCCGGTGTGGCGCGGCGGCCAGCATGGCGAGGCCGCCGCGCTGGCCGACTGCTATCGCAACAGCCTCGCGCTGGCGGAGGCCCACGGGCTGCGGTCGATCGCGTTTCCGGCGATCAGCTGCGGCGTGTATGGCTTTCCGCCCGAAGCAGCGGCACGCATCGCGGTGGACAATTGCCGCGCCGCCCTGGCCAGGCCGGGCACGATCGAGGAAATCGTGCTGGCCGCCTTCGATCAGCGCATGGCGCTACTGCTGAGCGAAGCGCTGGGCCGGTCGGCCTGAGACGTTACACGCCTCAGCTGCCGGCCGCCGCTGCAGGCGCACAGGCCACGGGCGCCGAGACGCATGCACTGCACGTCTCCCCGGCCGCAGGAGGCGGGCAGCTCACGGGCTTCCCCCTCCTCCATGTGATCGATGCGCAATAGCCGGAGGAAACGCAGCACCGCATCGCGGCACTTGAAGACGGTGAGCCGGCCGTCGTTGGCGCACAGCCAGCGCTCGTCCACGGTGATCGCCAGGCAGCCCGCGTGGCCGCCTTCCAGGGCATGCACCCGGACCCGCGTCTGGCCGAGCCGCCACAGGGGCGCCACGGCGAGTTCGAGCCAGGTCGACTGGCGTCCTTTGATTTCCATTTTTTCTCCTCCTGCGTGCCGCTGCGCGCCCTGTGGCCCCACCCGGTATTGTTTAGTTTCCGGGCTTGCCAAAGATCAGGACTGTCCACGCGCCACTTTGCGTATTATCCCCAGGCGACAAAAGGACGGGGAGCTGGAAATTCCCGGAATCACCTCCGGGAAAACCCTGATCCGACAAGGGTCATCCTCCACCGTCCCGCGCCTTCAACCCGGAGAAAGACGATGAAACTCGAAACCCTGGCCGTTCATGGCGGCTACAGCCCGGACCCGACCACCAAGGCCGTGGCGGTTCCCATCTACCAGACCACCTCCTACGCCTTCGACGACACCCAGCACGGTGCCGACCTGTTCGACCTGAAGGTGGCGGGCAACATCTACACCCGCATCATGAACCCGACCCAGGCCGTGCTCGAGGCCCGCGTGGCGGCCATGGAAGGCGGCATCGCCGGTCTGGCGGTGGCCTCCGGCATGTCGGCCATCACCTACGCGATCCAGACCATCGCCGAAGCCGGCGACAACATCGTCTCGGCCTCAACGCTGTACGGTGGCACCTACAACCTGTTCGCCCACACCCTGCCCCAGCTCGGCATCCAGGTGCGCTTTGCCGACTACCGCGACCCGACCTCCTTCGCGCCGCTGATCGACGCCCGCACCAAGGCGATCTACTGCGAGTCGGTGGGCAACCCGCTGGGCAACATCACCGACTTCGCCGCCCTGGCCGCCATCGCCCACGCCCACGGCGTGCCGCTGATCGTGGACAACACCGTGCCCTCGCCCTACCTGTGCCGGCCCATCGAACACGGCGCCGACATCGTGGTGCATTCGCTCACCAAATACCTCGGCGGCCATGGCACCACGCTGGGCGGCATCATCGTCGACAGCGGCAAGTTCCCGTGGGCCGAGCACAAAGCGCGCTTCCCGCGGCTCAACGAGCCCGACGTGTCCTACCACGGCGTGGTGTACACCGAGGCCCTCGGCCCGGCGGCCTACATCGGCCGCGCCCGCGTGGTGCCGCTGCGCGGCATGGGCGCCGCGATCAGCCCCTTCAACGCCTTCATGATCCTGCAGGGCATCGAGACCCTGGCCCTGCGCATGGACCGCATCTGCGAAAACACCAGCAAGGTGGCGGCCTTCCTGCAGGCTCACCCGAAGGCGGCCTGGGTGAACTACGCCGGCCTCGCCGATCACCCGGACCACGCGCTGGTGCAGAAGTACATGGGCGGCCGCGCCTCCGGCATCATCAACTTCGGCGTGAAGAGCGCCGACGGTGACGGCAAGGCCGCCGGCGCCCGCTTCCAGGACGCCCTCAAGCTGGTCACCCGGCTGGTGAACATCGGCGACTGCAAGAGCCTGGCCTGCCACCCGGCGTCCACCACCCACCGCCAGCTGTCCGCCGACGAGCTCGCCAAGGCCGGCGTGTCGGCCGACATGGTGCGGCTGTCGATCGGCATCGAGCACATCGACGACATCCTGGCCGACCTCGACCAGGCCCTGGCGGCGGTGTAAACAAAACGGGCCGGGGATCACCCGGCCCGTTTCAGCTCCGTTTCTCCCGCTTACACGGCGCAGCCCGCGGCCTCCCGCGGGGCTGCCGTCTCGCCGCGCCGCGCCCGGATTCGGTTGCTCGCGCTGACGACGGCCTGCACCGAGGCCGTCACCGTGTTGCGATGCATGCCGGCACCGAAGCAGCTGCCGACGACGCCATCCATCGCCACTTCGACGATGGCCACCGCGGCCGCGTCGGCGCCCTCGCCCATCGAGCGCTCCTCGAAACCCTGCACCCGGATCGGCACGCCGAGCGCCGCCACCGCCGCCTCGACCGGGCCGTTGCCCTCGCCGGTGAACACCACCGGCTGGCCGCCAAGCTCCGCCTCGATGCGGATGCCCTGCCGGCTGCCGGCCTCGAAGAGGTGGTGGGCCACGTAGCGCACCGGCACGTCAGCCCCGAAGTATTCCTCACCGAAGAGCGTCCACAACTGGTGGGCATCCACCTCCTGGCCGCTGCGGTCGGTGAGGCGCTGCACCGCAGCGCTGAACTCCACCTGCATCCGCCGCGGCATCACGAGGCCGTAGTGGGCCTGAAGCAAGTGGGCGACACCGCCCTTGCCCGACTGGCTGTTCACGCGGATCACCGAATCGTAGCTGCGGCCGAGGTCGGCCGGATCGACCGGCATGTAGGGCACGGCCCAGGGTGCATCCGGGCGCTGGCGCTCGAAACCCTTCTTGATCGCATCCTGGTGGGAGCCCGAGAAGGCCGTGAACACGAGGTCACCCACGTAGGGGTGGCGCGGATGGACCGGCAACTGGGTGCACTCCTCGCTGATCCGGGCCACCGAGTTGATATCCGAAAAATCGAGCCCGGGGTTGATGCCCTGGGTGTACATGTTGAGGGCGAGGGTCACCACGTCCACATTGCCGGTGCGCTCGCCGTTGCCGAAGAGGCAGCCCTCGACCCGGTCGGCGCCGGCGAGCATCGCGAGCTCGGCCGCCGCCACCGCGGTGCCGCGGTCGTTGTGGGGATGCACGCTGAGGACGATCTGCTCGCGGCGGGCGAGGTGGCGGTGCATCCACTCGACCTGGTCGGCGTACACGTTGGGCATCGCCACCTCGACGGTGGCCGGGAGGTTGAGGATCACCTTCTCGCCCGGCTGCGGGTCCCAGGCGGCGACCACGGCGTCGCACACCTCGCGGGCAAAGTCGAGCTCGGTGGCAGTGAAGGTTTCCGGGCTGTACTGGAGCACGAACTCGGTGTCGGGCTGCTCGGCGGCGAGCTGCTTGACGAGCATCACGCTGTCCACCGCAAGCTGGCGGACTTCGTCCCGGCTCATCCCGAAGACGGTCTCGCGGAACACCAGAGAAGTGGCGTTGTAGATGTGCACGATGACCCGCCGCGCGCCGCGCACCGACTCCATGGTGCGGCGGATGAGGTGCTCGCGGGCCTGGCTCAAGACCTCGATGGTCACGTCGTCGGGGATCTCGCCGGTCTCGATGAGCTGGCGGACGAAGTCGAAATCAGTCTGGGAGGCGGAGGGGAAGGCGACTTCGATCTCCTTGAAGCCGATCGCCACGAGCTTGCGGAACATCTGCAACTTGCGGGCGGCATTCATGGGTTCGAAGAGGGCCTGGTTGCCGTCGCGGAGATCGGTGCTCATCCAGATGGGCGGATGGGTGATCTGGCGGCTGGGCCACTGGCGGTCGGCGAGGGCGACCGGGGGAAAGGCGGAGTACTTGGTGTTCGGGTTCTTCAACATGATGGTCTTGTCCTTTGCTGTCGTCGGATGCGCTGCGAATGATGGGATGCGGACACGGGGCTGCCAGACTGCCGCGGGCTCGAGGCCTGGCAACCGGGGCGCAGTCGCAGGGACAGCAGGACGAAGTTCGACGAGATCATGGCAAGGGCTCCAGAGGCCGTGCGTGCAGGGACGCAATCCGCCCACATCGGGCGAGGCAGAGAAAACCAACAGGGAGGGGAAATAGATGTGTGCCCGTCAGGGCAGCAGCAGACCTAGCCCGGAGAAGGCCAGAGAAGAGAAGCGAGTGGTCTGTTGCGCGATGTTCATGGACGCAAAGTTAGCAGCTGGCAATCAGCAGGTCAAACATTGGTGTGATATGAAAGCAATAGCCGTCGTCTATTGCGATATCAGACCAGATTGCAACCGACGATCTGATAACCGGGCCCGTTCTGCAGTATGCCGGCCGGCGTGAGCTTGAGGAGGCGCCCTGCCACCTTGGCGAAAACATGGATGCCAGTGCGCAGCACGCCCGGCTCGCAGGCAATGCGCACGCCCCGGCCGGCGACCGGCACGTCGCACAGGATGCCGTTCCAGCTACGGCTGCCGTCGTCGAAAACCAGCAGCTGCGGGTCGCTCGAGATCGTCTGCAGGCCCATCGCGGCGCCTCGCTCGCCCAGGCGGACGCGGCGCACCACGGCCAGCACCCAGCGCCCGCCGTCGCCCAGGTTGGCCGCCACCATCGCGCCGACCCGGCAGACCTCGCCGTCCACGTTGGGCGACGAGACTGCAAAGCCGCTGCGGCTGGCATCGGTGAGCGACCAGGCGGCGGCCGGGCGCATCAGCGCCTCGCCGGAGATCAGCGAGCGGATGAAACCCAGCCCCGTCGCCAGCGCGATGGAGCCCTGCACCGGATGACGGCGATACTGCCGCATCGGCGGCACCGGCCCCCACTGGCGCGACAGATGGCGGATCGCCGACGCCACCGCTCCCGCACCAACCCCCGCAAAGGCCGGATCCAGGGCGCCCTCGGCGAGCATGCGACGCAGCTCGTCGAGCATCGGCACCGCGTCGGCGGCGCGAAAATAACGCAGCGAGCCCGGCTGGGGCTCGGCGGCGCCCAGCACGCGGCGGGGCGCGGCGAGCTTGGCGAGATCGATGGAGAAGAGGCTGCCGTCCGCCGGCTCGATGGAGAGATCGAGGGAGGTCTGCAGGTAACGCACCAGCTTGTCGGTCGCCTCGATGCGGTCGGGCGGCAGCTGGTCGAGGCTGGCGCACTGCAGCGCCACCAGCCGGGTGAACTCGCGGGCGATCGTCGAGCGGGTCTCGCGCCCCTCGCGGACCGTGACCGGCACGTTGAGCCCGCCGGCGGCGTGGGCGGCCCGGTAGGCGGCCCCGGCCCGGCGCCAGACGGCCTCGGTGAGCTCGTGATAATCGAAGGCCACCCACTTCATCTCGCCGGCCGCGGCACGCACCATCCGCAGCAGCATCTCGAGGCGCAGGCGGTTGCCGGGCTCGAGGGAGAAATCGGTGGCCAGGCCGGCCATCACCAGATCGTAGGCGCGGCCCAGGCTGGCGTAGTAATCGCGCCCGATCGCCTTGTAGCGCGCGCTGCGCGAGCCGTAGGCGTTGGAGAGGTAGAGCTCGGAGGCGTAGCGGAGCTGGGGCTGGGCCGCCTCGTCGAGGGCGACGACCAGGCGGGCCAGGTCGGGAAAGGGCACTTCCTCGAACTGAAAGGAGTCGAGCCAGCGGATCACCTGGACCAGGGCCGCCGGTGCGCCGTTGCTGCCGATATCTGCAAGCGTTCGGCCAAGGGCCTCCGCCTGGAGAAGCGGATGCGCATTCTCGACGACCGTGCCTGCTCCCATAACCGCCTTGCGCCTTTCAATTTGTTGCAAAATATCGTCAAGCGTTTGATGTTCGCACAAAGGATCGCAAGCCCTTTGGCCCGCAGGCCAGTGAAGCGCCAATGCGGCATCACGCGGGCCGGGATCGGTTAAAATCGGGGCCCTTTTTCATGCCCTGGCCCGCCATGCGACAGTATCTCGAACTCATGCGCCACGTAGCCGAACGCGGCCATCGCAAGAACGACCGCACCGGCACCGGCACCCTCTCGGTCTTCGGCTGGCAGATGCGCTTCGACCTGGCCGAGGGCTTCCCGCTGCTCACCACCAAGAAGCTGCACACGCGCTCCATCATCCACGAGCTGCTGTGGTTTCTGCGCGGCGACACGAATATTAAATACCTCAAGGACAACGGCGTCTCGATCTGGGATGAGTGGGCCGACGAAAACGGCGAGCTCGGCCCCGTCTACGGCAAGCAGTGGCGCAGCTGGGAGGCCCCCGACGGGCGCAGCATCGACCAGATCGCCCAGCTCATCGAAGCCCTCAAGAAGAACCCGGACTCCCGCCGCCACATCGTGTCGGCCTGGAACCCGTCCGAGGTCGACCGCATGGCCCTGCCGCCCTGCCACGCCCTGTTCCAGTTCTACGTGGCCGGCGGCAAGCTGAGCTGCCAGCTCTACCAGCGCAGCGCCGACATCTTCCTGGGCGTACCCTTCAACATCGCCAGCTACGCGCTGCTCACCCTGATGGTGGCCCAGGTGTGCGGCTACGAGCCGGGCGACTTCGTGTGGACCGGCGGCGACTGCCACCTGTACGCAAACCACCTCGAGCAGGCCCAGCTGCAGCTCTCCCGCGAGCCGCGCGCCCTGCCGCAGCTGCGGATCAACCCGGAGGTGAAGGACATCTTCGCGTTCAAGTTCGAGGACTTCACCCTCGAGGGCTACGACCCGCACCCGCACATCAAGGCCCCGGTGGCGGTATGAGCAGACCCATCCTGGCCCTGATCGCCGCCTGCGGGCGCGGCCGCGTGATCGGCATCGACAACCGCCTGCCCTGGCACCTGCCGGAAGACATGAAGTTCTTCCGCGAGACCACCCGCGGCAAGCCGGTGATCATGGGCCGCAAGACCTGGGAATCGCTCCCCGATGCCTTCCGCCCGCTGCCGGGCCGGGCAAACATCGTGGTGAGCCGCAACCCGGGCTACCAGGCCAGCGGCGGCCAGGTGGTGGGCAGCCTGCCCGAAGCCCTGGCCGCGGCGGCCGGCGCAGACATCGCCTTCGTGATCGGCGGCGCCGAACTGTACCGCCAGGCCCTGCCCATCGCCGACCGCCTGCTGCTCACCGAGATCGACCAGGATTACCCGGGCGATGCCTTCTTTCCCGCCTTCACCACCGACGACTGGAGCGAAGCCAGCCGGGCCCCGCAGACATCCGCCTCCGGGCTCCCCTTCGCCTTCGTGACCTACGAACGGCGGCGCTGACATCCCGGGCCAGCGGGCCCATGAAAATCTATGGTCAGCCCGATTTTTGCAAGGCAGATTTGCGTGACCTATAGTGGGCTTGCTTAAATCTATCCGGGGTCGTGGTAGGCAAGTGTCTGCCCGCCCCATGATGAGAGCCGCGCCTGGCAAACCTCAAAAACGCCTCAGCGTTGTCCGCTGTTTTGCATGTCAGGTTTCTTGCCAGGCCGTTGAGCCGTTTAGGTCATCACACTTTCTACCGTCGCAAAACCAGATGGGCTACTTTGGTTAAACCGGTCTTCATCCGCTCAAGCGGCGCTTGCCGCGGGGTCGGACTGGTAATGCGTTCCTTTGGCGAGGATGGCCCAGGCGATCCTCGCCAATTTATTGGCCAGCGCACAGGCCACCACGTTCGAGTGGCGCCGGGTGAGCAGATCACGCACCCAGCGCCCGAGGCTGTCCTCGCGCTTGTCGATACGCTGCATGAGCACACGGGCGCACTGCACCAGCAGGCGTCTCAGGTTCTTGTCGCCCCGCTTGCTGATGCCCAGCAGCGTTGGTTTGCCTCCGGTGCTGTACTGGCGGGGCACCAGCCCCAGAGAGGCGGCAAATTGACGGCTGCTGCCGAACTGCCGCGCATCTCCGAGCTCGATGCTCAGCGCACTGGCGGTGATCGGCCCGATGCCGGGGATCTCCAGCAAGCGCTGGCTGGATTCGTCCTCCTTCAATTGCTGAGCGAGTTCC
This sequence comes from Zoogloea sp., assembly GCA_023150125.1. Lineage (GTDB taxonomy): Bacteria > Pseudomonadota > Gammaproteobacteria > Burkholderiales > Rhodocyclaceae > Zoogloea. The sequence continues at coordinate 672 of JAKLLM010000099.1, read as the reverse complement.
CGCTCCACTTCGGCGACCTGCTCGTCCAGATACGTGAAGTGCGCCCGCAGGCGCTCGAGCAGCGCGACCAGACGCACAGGGAGATCGGGATGCAAGGCCAGCACGGCCGGCAGGCGCTTGATGACCGCCAGCCCCTTGGGCAGGCTGATGCCGAACTCCAGCAGGAAGGCGTGGATCTGGTTGGTGGCGGCCGTGCGCTGCCGCACCAGCCCTTCGCGCACCCGATGCAGGGCCGAGAGCGTCTGCTGGGCTTCATTGCGAGGCGTCACGAAGCGCATGCTGGGCCGACTGGCCGCTTCGCAGATGGCCTGCGCGTCGTTGAAGTCGTTCTTGTTGCCCTGCACGAAGGGCTTCACGAACTGCGGGGAAATCAGTTTGGCGGTATGCCCCAATGCCGCCAATTGACGCGCGATCCAGTGGGCGCCGGCACAGGCTTCCATCACCACCGTGCAGGCGGGGACGTTCGCCAGTTGGCCCAGCAGCTGGCTACGCGTGAGTTTCTTGCGAAACACCATTCGGCCCGCCGCATCCTGCGCATGCAGGTGGAAGCTGTGTTTGCCCAGATCGATCCCGATCAGTGTCACGATGCTCATGATGGCCTCCCCAAAAACCAAAATCCCTACTCAGCGTAGTCCGCTGGGTAGGGATCGGGCTGACCATCTCATTAACGCC
>JAKLLM010000098.1 GCA_023150125.1 Zoogloea sp. | reverse complement strand
GGGCTGCATTGTCAATGGGCCGGGCGAGAGCAAGCACGCCAACATCGGCATCTCGCTGCCGGGCACCGGCGAATCGCCCGCGGCGCCGGTCTTCGAGGACGGCGTCAAGACCCGCACCCTGCGCGGCGACAACATCACCAACGAGTTCAAGGCCATCATCGAAGCCTACGTGGCCCGTACCTATCCCCGCAAAGGCGCGCCGGCCTGAGCCCGCGCCGATCAGAACAACAAAGGGAATCATGAGCAAGACCCTCCAGGCCGTGCGCGGGATGAACGACATCCTGCCCGACGACGCCGAAGTCTGGGAGCAGTTCGAGGACATCGTCCGCGACTGGCTGCACAGCTACGGCTACCGCCCCATCCGCATGCCCATCGTCGAGCCGACGCCGCTGTTCAAGCGGGCGATCGGTGAAGTCACCGACATCGTCGAGAAGGAGATGTACTCCTTCGAAGACGCCCTCAACGGCGAGCACCTCACCCTGCGCCCCGAAGGCACGGCGTCGTGCGTGCGGGCGGCCATCCAGCACAACCTGCTGTTCGGCAACCCGCGGCGCCTGTACTACCAGGGCCCGATGTTCCGCCACGAGCGCCCCCAGAAGGGCCGCTATCGCCAGTTTCATCAGGTCGGCGTGGAGGCACTCGGCTTCGACGGGCCCGACATCGACGCCGAGCACATCCTGATGTGCGCCCGGCTGTGGGACGACCTCGGCCTCGAAGACGTCAAGCTCGAGATCAACTCGCTGGGCAGCAGCGAAGAGCGTGCCGCCCACCGGGCCGCGCTGATCGCCTATCTCGAGGGCCACAAGGACAGCCTCGACGAGGACGGTCAGCGCCGCCTGTACACCAACCCGCTGCGCATCCTCGACACCAAGAACCCCGACCTGCAAGGCATCGTCGAAGCTGCGCCCAAGCTCGCCGACTTCCTCGGCGAAGAGTCGCTCAAGCACTTCGACGGCGTGCAGACCATCCTCAAGGATGCCGGCCTGCCGTACCGCATCAACCACCGCCTGGTGCGTGGCCTCGACTACTACAACCGCACGGTCTTCGAGTGGGTCACGACCCGGCTCGGCGCCCAGGGTACGATCTGTGCCGGCGGCCGCTACGACGGCCTGGTCGCCCAGCTCGGCGGCAAGCCGGCACCGGCGGCGGGTTTCGCGATGGGCGTCGAGCGCCTGCTGGCGCTGTGGCAGGAGTCCGGCGGCCAGGCCGAGCGCGTGGTGCCCGACGTCTACCTCGTGCACGCCGGCGAGGCTGCCCAGCGGGCCGCCTTCCGCGTCGCCGAAGGCTTGCGCGGCACCGGCTTTGCGGTCACGCTGCACTGCGGTGGCGGCAGCTTCAAGTCGCAGATGAAGCGGGCCGATGCCTCCGGCGCACCCTTCGCCGTGGTGATCGGCGACGACGAGGCGGCGGCCGGCGAAGTCAGCCTCAAGCCCCTGCGCGACGGTGGTGAACAAATCCGCGTCCCGATGGACGTGCTCCCGGAAACCCTGGCTGACCGCCTGATCGAATCGGAAGAAGACGATGGCAGCATTTGACCTCGAAGAGCAGGAACAGATTTCCCAGATCAAGGGCTGGTGGGAGCAGTTCGGCACCCTCGTCACCGGCGTCGCAGTGGCTGCTGCGATCGCCTCGGTGGGCTGGCAGGGCTGGCAGTGGTACCAGGGCAAGCAGAGTGCCGAGGCGTCGGCGCTGTACGGCGTGCTGCAGAAGGCAGCCAGCGAGAAAAACGCCCAGAAGGCCCGCGAGGCGGCTGGCACCCTCCTCGAGAAATACAACGGCACCGCCTACGCCGACATGGCCGCGCTGCTGTCGGCCAAGGTTCAGGCCGAAGCCGGCGATCTCAAGAACGCACGCGTGCCCCTCGCCTGGGCTGCGAGCAACGCCAGCGACCCCGCCCTGCGGGAGCTTGCTCGCCTGCGCCTCGCCACCGTGATGTTCGACGACAAGGCCTACGACGAGGCCCTGGCCCAGCTCCAGGCGCCGACCGACGAGAGCCTGACGGCGCGTTTCGCCGATCTCAAGGGTGACATCCTCCTTGCCCAGGGCAAGCGCGAGGAGGCCCGCGCGGCCTACAAGGCCGTGGTGAGCGCCCTCGAGAAGGCGACCAAGAGCGAGTCGGCGGCGCTGCGCGAGATCGCCCAGGCCAAGCTCGACGCGGTCGGGGGTGCGCAATGATGGGGCATCGGCTGGCATTGAGCCTGGTCGGTGCGCTCGTGCTGTCGGCCTGCAGCTCGCTGAACCCGTTTTCGTCGGAAGGCAAGCTGCCGGCGCTCAAGCCCCTGAGCAATCCGGTGAAGGTCAGCGAGAGCTGGCGCGCCCGGGTGGATGATGCCGGTGTCTTCGTGCTCCAGCCGGCGATCGGCAGCGGCGCGGTCTTTGCCACCGGCAAGGACGGCGAAGTGGCGCGGATCGAGTCCGGTCGCACGGTCTGGAAGACGCCCCTCAAGACCACCGTTTCCGGTGGGGTCGGCTCCGACGACAAGCTCGTCGTGGTGGGCACGCCGAAGGGCGAGGTCATCGCCCTCGATGCCGCGACGGGGCAGGTCCGCTGGCGCACGGTCATCGCAACGCTGCAGGCGTTGTGATGGAGGGCAACTTCATCATCGCCGGTTATCCGGGCGGCAAGCTCGTTGCCGTCAATGGCGCCAACGGCAGCCTGGCCTGGGAGGGCACCGTCGCCGTCCCGCGCGGGGCCACCGAGCTCGAACGGGTCGCCGACATCACCAGCCTCCCCGTGATGACGTCGCGCGCCACCTGCGCCGTGGCCTTCCAGGGGCGGGTCGCCTGCTTCGACATGAGCAACGGCTCCACCTTGTGGACGCGTGACCTGTCGAGTTCCAAGGGCCTCGACATCGATGACCGCAACGTCTTCGTGACTGACGAGAAGGGTGCCGTGCACGCGCTCGATCTCTCCAGCGGTGCCAGCGTCTGGAAGCAGGATCAGCTCGCCGGGCGCAACCCCGGTCGCCCGCGGATCGTGGGCGAGTACGTCGTCGTCGGCGACGTCGAAGGTTATGTGCATCTCCTCCGGAAGGACGACGGCAGCCTCGCAGGCCGCCACCGCGTCGATTCCAGTCCGATTCTCGCCGACCCGCAAAAAGCGGGCGGCGACGTCGTCATCCAGACACGCAACGGCAGCATCCAGGCCGTTGGCGTGCAGTAACACTAAGGGAGTCACCGTAGCGTGAAACCTACCCTCGTCCTCGTTGGACGCCCCAACGTGGGCAAATCCACCCTGTTCAACCGTCTCACCAAGACCCGCGATGCGCTGGTCGCAGACTTTCCCGGCCTCACCCGCGACCGTCGCTACGGTCTCGGGCGCGTGGCCGAGCGCGAGTTCCTGGTGGTCGATACCGCCGGCTTCGACCCGGTCGCCAAGGAAGGCATCGTCCATGAAATGGCCAAGCAGGCCGAGCAGGCCATCGCCGAAGCCGATGCACTGCTGTTCATGGTCGACGCCCGCAACGGCCTGACGCCCCACGACGAGCAGATCGCCGCGCGCCTGCGCCGGGCCGGTCGCCCGACCTTCCTGGTGGTCAACAAGGCCGAAGGCATGAACCGCGCGGTTGTCTCTGCGGAGTTCCACGCCCTCGGGCTTGGCGACCCGCTGTGCATCTCGTCGGCCCATGGCGACAACGTGCACGCGCTGATGGAGCTCGTGCTCGAATCCTTCCCTGCCGATGAAGAAGACGACGAAGCCGATGAGAAGGGCCCCCGCGTCGCCATCGTCGGCCGGCCGAACGTGGGCAAGTCCACCCTGGTGAACACGCTGATCGGCGAAGAGCGGGTGATCGCCTTCGACATGCCCGGCACCACGCGGGACGCCATCGAGGTACCCTTCGAACGCAACGGCAAGCACTACACCCTGATCGACACCGCCGGCCTGCGCCGGCGCGGCAAGGTCTTCGAGGCGGTCGAGAAGTTCTCGGTGATCAAGACCCTGCAGGCGGTCGAGCAGGCCAACGTGGTGGTGCTGGTGCTCGACGCGAGCCAGGAGATCTCCGACCAGGATGCCCACATCGGCGGTTTAGTGGTCGAAGACGGCCGCGCGCTGGTGGTTGCGGTGAACAAGTGGGACAGCGTCGACGACTATCGTCGCCAGCGCATCAAGGAAGACATCGAGCGCAAGCTGCCCTTCCTGGGCTTTGCCAAGTTCCTGTATGTGTCGGCGCTGAAGGGGCAGGGCATCGTGCCGATGCTGAAGGCTGTCGACGGGGCCTACGCCGCGGCGATGACCAAGCTGGCGACCCCCAAGCTCACCCGCCTGCTGCTGGATGCCACGCTCAAGCAGCAGCCCCCGCGGCACGGCGGCTTCCGCCCCAAGATGCGCTACGCCCACCAGGGCGGGATGAACCCGCCGATCATCGTCGTGCATGGCAGCGCGCTCGATCACGTGCCGGCGTCTTATGTACGATACCTCGAGCGCAGCTTCCTCGAGGCATTCAAATTGCAGGGCACGCCGTTGAGGATACAATTCAAGTCCTCACATAACCCTTTTGCAGGCAAGGTTTAAAGAACCCCATTCCACACCAGTGAGCGGTCTGTTTGTTCGTGTTGCGATGCAGCAAATCGCTCTATAATTATTTCAAACTATAACCATAGAGGTTCTAACATGAGCAACAAGGGGCAACTTCTTCAGGATCCCTTCCTTAATGCCTTGCGGCGCGAGCATGTTCCCGTTTCCATCTATCTCGTGAACGGGATCAAGCTGCAGGGCCAGGTCGAGTCCTTCGACCAGTATGTCGTGCTTCTGAAGAACACCGTGACGCAGATGGTCTACAAGCACGCCATCTCGACCGTCGTGCCGGCGCGCCCGGTCAATATCCAGCAGGAACAGAACGAGGCGGCAAGCTGATTCAGTCCCGCAATCATTTCCTGAACCGGCCGCGTCACGGCCTCTCTCGCCCCGGGAGCCCACGTGTTTGAAAGGCCCGCAGCCGGAACCCGTGCCCTCCTGGTGCAGGTCGATTTTGGCCAGGGCAGTCTCGACGAGCGCCTGGCCGAGATCACCTTGCTGGCCGAAAGCGCCGGTGCAAGCGTCGTCGGCGTGGTTCAGGCCAAGCGGCAGGCGCCCGACCCGGCCCACTTCGTCGGCAAGGGAAAGGCGGATGAGATCGGCTTCGTTGCGCAGTCGAACGAAGCCGACATCGTGATCTTCAATCACGACATCACCGCCGCCCAGCAGCGTAACCTCGAGCGCAAGCTCAATTGTCGCGTCGTCGATCGCTCGGCGCTGATCCTCGACATTTTCGCCCTCCGGGCCAAGAGCCACGAAGGCAAATTGCAGGTCGAACTGGCCCAGCTCCAGCATCTGTCCACCCGGCTGGTGCGGGGCTGGACTCACCTCGAGCGCCAGAAGGGCGGCATCGGCCTGCGGGGCCCCGGCGAGAAGCAGCTCGAGACCGACCGTCGCCTGCTGGGCGAGCGGGTCAAGCTGCTCAAGTCCAGGCTGGCGACGCTGGAGCGCCAGCGCGCCGTCAGGCGGCGTGCCCGGGAGCGTCGTGAAGTGCTGACGATCTCGCTGGTCGGCTACACCAACGCCGGCAAGTCCACCCTGTTCAATGCACTCACCAAGGCCGGGGCCTACGCCGCGGACCAGCTCTTCGCGACCCTCGACACCACTTCCCGCCGGCTCTTCCTGAGCGAAGCGGGCAACGTGGTGTTGTCGGATACCGTCGGTTTCATTCGTGACTTGCCTCACTCGCTGGTTGCCGCCTTTCATGCAACCCTCGAAGAGACGATCTCGGCAGACCTGCTGCTCCACGTCGTCGATTCGGCCAGCGAAGACCGCGAAGGGCAGATTGCCGCGGTGAATGGGGTGCTGGAGGAGATCGGGGCGGGCAGCCTTCCCCAGATCCAGATCTGGAACAAGATAGACGCCACGCTGGCGAGTCCGGAAGTCCAGCGGGACGCTTGTGGTAAGATCTCGCGCGTTTTGCTTAGCGCCAGGACGGGCGAAGGTCTCGACCTGCTACGTGAGGTGCTCGCCGACGTGGCGCTGGCACACAAGGCAGAGCTTGTCGCCATTTCAGCTGCGGCACAGGCCGGTTGAACCCGCGTCTGCAATCAAGGTCGTACTATCTCCGCATTCACGACATATCCCGGAGCAGATTTTCACCGTGATCTCAGGCATCCTCATGTCTCTAAACGACCCCAAATGGGGCAAGGGCGGCGGTGACAACCGCGGCGGCGACGGCAACCAGGGGCCTCCCGACCTCGACGAGCTGTGGCGCGATTTCAACCGTCGTCTTTCCGGCATGTTCGGCAAGACCCCCGGAAGGGGTGGTGGCTCCGGCGACGGTGACGGCGGCGGCAGGCTGCCCGAGTTCAACTTCCGCCAGTTCGGTGGCGGCATCGGCCTGATCGCGGCGTTTGCCGCGGTTATCTGGCTCGCCAGCGGCTTTTACATCGTCGATGCGAGCCAGCGCGGCATCGTGCTGCAGTTCGGTCGCTTCCAGGAAGCCACCGAGCCCGGCCTGCGCTGGCGGCTGCCGTACCCGATCCAGACCCACGAGCTGGTGAACCTCACCGGCGTGCGTACGGTCGAGATCGGCTATCGCGGCTCCGAGCGCAACAAGGTTCTCAAAGAGGCGCTGATGCTCACCGATGACGAAAACATCGTGAACATCCAGTTCGCCGTGCAGTACGTCCTCAAGGACCCGCAGCAATACCTGTTCAACAACCGCAACGCGGACGACTCGGTGATCCAGGCTGCCGAGACCGCGGTGCGCGAGATCGTCGGCAAGAGCAAGATGGACTTCGTGCTCTACGAAGGGCGGGAGCAGGTTGCGGCCAACGCCCAGAAGCTGACTCAGGAAATCCTCGACCGCTACGCCACGGGCATCCAGGTGAGCAAGGTCACGATGCAGAACGCTCAGCCGCCCGAGCAGGTGCAGGCCGCGTTCGACGACGCCGTGAAGGCCGGCCAGGACCGCGAGCGCCAGAAGAACGAAGGCCAGGCCTACGCCAACGACGTGATCCCCCGTGCCCGCGGCGCCGCGTCGCGTCTGATCGAGGAGTCCGAGGCCTACAAGGGCCGCGTGGTCGCCCAGGCCGAAGGTGATGCGTCGCGCTTCAAGCAGGTGTATGCCGAGTACGCCAAGGCCCCCGAGGTCACCCGTCAGCGCATGTACATCGAGACGATGCAGCAGGTGTTCTCCAACAGCTCCAAGGTGCTGGTCGATTCGCGTGGCAGCGGCAATCTGCTGTATCTGCCGCTCGACAAGCTGATCCAGAGCACGGCCTCGCCGGCCGCCACCACGCCGGCGGTCGACGCCGTGGCCCAGCCCGGCCGTCCCGCCACGGTTCCCGGCATGCCCGAGAGCAACGCCTCTCCGCCACGGGTGGACGCCTTGTCCGGCGAGGCACGCAGCACCCGTGAATCGATTCGTAACCGCGAGCGGGGAGAGCGCTGATGCGTGAACGTTTGCCTTTGTTGGCCGGAGTCGGCCTGTTCGTCTTCGCGATCCTCTCGATGAGCCTCTTCACCGTGGATCAGCGTCAGCACGCGCTGGTGTTCCAGCTGGGCGAGGTGAAGGATCAGATCAGTGATCCCGGCCTGCATTTCAAGATCCCGCTGATCCAGAACGTCCGCTATTTCGACAAGCGGATCCTGACCCTCGACACCACCGAGCCCGAGCGCTTCATCACCTCCGAGAAGAAGAACGTGCTGGTTGACCTGTTCGTCAAGTGGCGGATCGTCGACCCCAAGCTTTACTACGTCTCGGTGGGTGGCGATGAAACCCGCGCCAAGACCCGCCTCGAGCAGACCGTGAATGCCGGCCTCCGCGAGGAGTTCGGCAAGCGGACGGTTCATGAGGTGGTGTCCGGCGAGCGTGACCGGATCATGGACGACATGCGCATCAAGGCCGACCTCGATGCCCGGAAGATCGGCGTGCAGATCGTCGACGTGCGCCTGAAGCGCGTCGACCTGCCGTCGGAGGTGTCCGAGTCGGTTTACCGCCGCATGGAGGCCGAGCGGAAGCGGGTTGCCAACGAACTGCGCTCGCAGGGCGGCGCCGAGGCCGAGAAGATCAAGGCCGATGCCGACAAGCAGCGCGAGGTCATCGTCGCCGAAGCCTACCGCCAGGCCCAGATCGTCAAGGGTGAAGGTGACGCCAAGGCATCGGCCATCTACGCCCAGGCCTTCGGCCAGAGCCCGGAGTTCTATGCCTTCTATCGCAGCCTCGAGGCCTACCGGAACAGCTTCAAGAGCAAGTCCGACGTGATGGTGGTCGAACCTAACTCCGATTTCTTCAAGTACCTCAAGGGCGCCGGTGCCCGCTCGGCGCCTGCGTCCGACGCCGCGAAGGGTGCCAAGGGCACCAAGTAGATGGGGCGTACCCTACTTCTTGCTTTTGCGCTGATGCTGGTGCTCGAAGGGGTGATTCCCTTCGTGGCGCCGGCAACCTGGCGTGAAACCTTCAGCCGGCTGATCCGCATGGCCGACGGGCAGATCCGCTTTGTCGGCTTCGCGTCGATGCTTGCCGGCCTCGTCATACTGATTGTTTTTTCCTGAGGCGCCTTACCCATGTTGCGTTGGGTTCTACCCGAATATATCCAGGACGCTCTGCCCGCCGAGGCGGCGAAGCTGGAAGATCTGCGCCGCCGACTGCTCGATGATTTCCGCCTGAACGGTTACCAGCTGGTCGCACCGCCGCTGCTCGAATACCTCGAGTCGCTGCTGACCGGCGCCGGCCAGGATCTGCAGCTCAAGACGCTCAAGCTGGTGGACCAGCTGTCCGGCCGTTCGATGGGGGTGCGCGCCGACATCACGCCGCAGGTCGCCCGTATCGATGCGCACCTGCTCAATCGCAAGGGCGTGGCGCGGCTGTGCTACTGCGGCAGTGTCGTCCATGCGGTGCCGTCCTCGCTGACGGCCACCCGCGAGCCCCTGCAGCTGGGCGCCGAGCTCTATGGGCATGCCGGCATCGAGGCTGACGCCGAAGTCATCCGCCTCCTCGCCGAGGCGCTCCGCACGGCGGGGGTCGGCACTTCCCGGATCGATCTGGGCCATGTGGGCCTCTTCAAGGCGCTGGCGCAGACCGCCGGCTTGCTGCCCCAGAAAGAAGAGGCGCTGTTCGACTGCCTGCAGTCCAAGGACCTGCCCGGGTTGCACGAGCTGCTGGTGGATGCCCCCGAGGGCGTGCATGCCGCGCTCCTCGCGCTGCCGACCCTTTATGGCGGTGTCGAGGTGCTGGCTCGCGCGCGGGAGGTCCTGCCCCGCGACGCCGAGATCCTGTCGGCCCTCGACGATCTGGAAGAGCTGGCAAGCCGCCTGTCCGATCTGCCGATCAGTTTCGATCTGGCCGATCTTCGCGGCTATCATTACCACAGTGGTGTGGTGTTTGCGGCCTACGGCGGCAATTCGCCGGTGGCGCTGGCCCTGGGCGGGCGTTACGACAGTGTCGGTCGTGCCTTCGGGCGAGGCCGCCCGGCCACGGGTTTCAGCCTCGACCTGCGGGAGCTCGCGGCGCAGGTGCCGGACCCCGTGCTTGCTGGCGCCATCCTTGCGCCGGCGGGGGGTGAGGCAGGCCTCTCCGAGGCCATCGCGGCGCTGCGCGCCGGTGGTGACAATGTAATGATCGAATTGCCCGGCCATGAAGGCACGTGGCGCGAGGCCGGCTGTGACCGGCGTCTGGTTCTGCGGGGCGGTGCCTGGCAGGTTGAACCGCTTCAGGGAGAGTAAGAAGAATGGCAAAGAACGTAGTCGTGGTGGGCACCCAGTGGGGTGACGAGGGCAAGGGCAAGATCGTCGATTGGCTCACCGATCAGGCCCGCGGCGTGGTCCGCTTCCAGGGTGGTCACAACGCCGGCCACACGCTGGTGGTCGGCACCACCGAGTACAAGCTGAACCTCGTGCCCTCCGGCATCGTGCGTGAAGGCGTCGAGTGCTACATCGGCAACGGCGTGGTGCTGGACGTCCATCACCTGCTGGCGGAAGTCCGCGGCCTCGAGGCTGGCGGCATCAAGGTGCGCGAGCGCCTCAAGATCAGCCCGGGCTGCCCCATCATCCTCGGCTACCACTCGGCCCTCGACCGGGCGCGGGAAGCCAAGAAGAGCGCCGGTGCCAAGATCGGCACCACCGGGAAGGGCATTGGCCCGACCTACGAAGACAAGGTTGCCCGTCGTGCCCTGCGGGTTTATGACCTCTTCGATCCGAAGCGCTTTGCCGAAAAGCTGGCCGAGAACCTCGAATACCACAACTTCGTGCTGACCCAGCACCTCGGCGCCGATCCCGTCGATTTTCAGGCCGTCTTCGACGAGGCGATGGCCGATGCCGAAGAGATCCGCCCGATGGTCACCGACGTGTCGGCCGATCTCTACGCGATCAACAAGGCCGGCGGCAACCTGCTGTTCGAAGGCGCCCAGGGCACGCTGCTCGACATCGACCACGGCACCTATCCCTTCGTGACCTCCAGCAACTGCGTGGCGGGCCAGGCAGCGGCGGGCTCCGGCGTCGGCCCCGGCCGCCTGCACTACGTGCTCGGCATCACCAAGGCCTACTGCACGCGCGTCGGCGGCGGCCCTTTCCCGACCGAACTCGACTTTGAAACGCCGGGCACGCCGGGCTACCAGATGTCGACCGTCGGGCGCGAGTTCGGCACCGTGACGGGCCGCAAGCGTCGTTGCGGCTGGCTCGACCTCGCGGCGCTGAAGCGTTCCATCATCATCAACGGCGTGTCCGGCCTGTGCATCACCAAGCTCGACGTGCTCGACGGCCTGCCTGAGCTCAAGCTGTGCACCGGCTACATGCTGGACGGCAAGCGCATCGACCTGCTGCCGATGGGCTCCGAGGAAGTCGTGCGTTGCGAGCCTATCCTCGAGACGATGCCGGGCTGGCCGGGTACCACCTTTGGTGCCCGTACCTGGGATGCGCTGCCGCCGGAGGCGCGCGCCTATCTGCACCGGATCGAGGAGATCTGCGAAGTGTCCATCGACGTGATCTCGACGGGCCCCGAGCGGGACGAAACCATCCTCAAGCGTCACCCCTTCGGCGCCTGATCGGGCTGTGGAGCGATTCCGGATGGTTCGCCATCCGGAATCACGCCGGCGGGGCAGGGGGCTGGTTTCCTGTCGCGAGAGCCTTCCGACTTGAGCTGCCTGACAAGGCCAGGCCAAAACCGCAGGCGACAGACGAAAAAAAACCGGCCTGATTGACCGGTCTTCTTTTATTTGGTGCCCAGAAGAGGACTCGAACCTCCACGCCTCGCGGCACTAGTACCTGAAACTAGCGCGTCTACCAATTTCGCCATCTGGGCAGCGATGGGCGCCATTATAGATTAGAAAGAACCTGTGTCAAGTTCAAAATCAAAAAACACTAAAAAACCGAGTAAGTTCCGCCAGAGCGACCCCTTCTTCGAGCGGGAATGCCAGAAGTACGACTTCCCCTTGCCGAGTCGGGAATTCATCATGCAGGTGCTCGCCGAGCGTGGGGTGCCCTTGCCCTTCGGCGAGCTGGCCGACGCGATGGACATCCTGCCGGTCGAACGCGAGTTCTTCGAACGCCGTATGTTCGCGATGGAGCGCGACGGGCAGGTGGTCCGCAATCGCCGCGGTGCCTACCTGTTGCCGGCCAAGGCAGACCTTGTCCGCGGTACCGTCCAGGGCCATCCGGACGGTTACGGCTTCGTGGTCACCGACGACGAGGGGGCAGACATTTTCCTCGGTCCCAACGAGATGCGTGAAGTGCTCCACGGCGACCGGGTGATGGTGCGCATTGCCGGCCTCGACCGGCGCGGGCGCCCCGAAGGCAAGCTCGTCGAGGTGCTCGAACGGGCCAACACGCGCATCGTCGGACGCGTCATCGTCGAGAACGGCGTGACCCTGGTGGTGCCCGAGAACCGGCGGATCTCCCAGGAGGTTCTGTTGGCGCCGGGCGTAAAGGCCAAGAAGGCGGTGGCCGGGCAGGTGGTGGTGGTCGAGCTCGTCGAGCAGCCCACGCGCTATGCCCAGCCCATCGGCAAGATCGTCGAGATCCTCGGCAACTATGCCGACCCGGGGATGGAGATCGAGATCGCGCTGCGCAAGCACGAACTTCCCTTCGAGTTCTCCAGCGCCGCCAAGGAGCAGACCCGCCGCCTGCCCGACAAGGTGCGCAAGACCGACTGGAAGGGCCGCGAGGATCTCACCGCGCTGCCGCTGGTGACGATCGACGGCGAGACGGCACGTGACTTCGACGACGCGGTTTTCTGCGAACGCCAGGGCCGGGGTTTCCGCCTGGTGGTGGCGATCGCCGACGTGTCCCATTATGTGAAGGTAGGCTCGGCGCTGGACGGCGAGGCCTACGATCGCGGCAACTCGGTGTATTTCCCGCGCCGGGTGATCCCGATGCTGCCCGAGAAGCTCTCCAACGGCCTGTGTTCGCTCAACCCGCAGGTGGAGCGCCTGTGCATGGTGTGCGACATGGCGATCTCGATGACCGGCGCGATCAAGCAGTTCCGCTTCTATCCGGCCGTGATGTTCTCCAAGGCGCGCCTCACCTACAACCAGGTGGCCGCGGCGCTCTACGAGCAGGACGCGGCGGCGATCGAGAGTGTGGGCGAGCTGCTCCCGCACCTGCAGAACCTCGACAAGCTGTTCCGGGTACTGCTGAAGGCCCGGGCCAAGCGCGGTGCGATCGACTTCGAGACCCAGGAAACCCGGATGGTCTTCGACGAGAACGGAAAGATCGCCCAGATCGTGCCGGAAACGCGCAACGACGCCCACCGGCTGATCGAGGAGTGCATGCTGGCCGCCAACGTGTGTGCGTCCGAGTTCCTGCAGACCCACGAGCATGCGGCCTTGTACCGGATTCACGAAGGCCCGACGCCCGAAAAGCTCGCCAAGCTGCGCGAGTTCTTTGCCGAGTTCGGCCTGCAGCTGGGCGGTGGCGAGGAGCCCCGCGCCGGCGATTACGCCCGCCTGCTCGAGAAGATCCAGGGCCGGCCCGACCTGCAGCTGCTGCAGACGGTGATGCTGCGCTCCCTCCGCCAGGCCATGTACAGTCCCGACAACGTGGGCCACTTCGGTCTGGCCTACGAGGCCTACGATCGCGGCAACTCGGTGTATTTCCCGCGCCGGGTGATCCCGATGCTGCC